>QHSC01000118.1 GCA_003220345.1 Candidatus Rokuibacteriota bacterium
GCCACCTGGTCGGCGGCGCGACGTCGGAAGGCGGCAACGTGTGGGCCTGGGCGCGTCGCGTGCTCGCATTGCCGGAGCGCGACGGCGCCGTCGAGGAGGCGCTCGCCGCGGCCGAGCCCGACGGGCACGGGCTCACGGCCCTGCCCTTCCTCGCCGGAGAAAGGAGCACGGGCTGGCACGAGGATGCCCGCGCCGCGCTCACCGGGCTCGGTCTCGCCACGACGGCGCCCGACATGCTCCGCGCCCTCCTCGAAGGGGTGGCCTTTCGCCTGGGCGCGGTGTACGAGCGCCTGGCTCCTCTGGCCTCGTCGGACCACACGGTGGTGGCCACGGGCGGCGCGCTCGCGCGCTCCCCAACCTG
>QHSC01000227.1 GCA_003220345.1 Candidatus Rokuibacteriota bacterium
CACGTTGGCGCCGTGGCGAAGGAGCCGTTCCGCCGCCGCGAAGTGGCTCCACTTGATGGCGCCGAGAAAGGGCGTCTCGTCCTCGGCGACGGGATCCAAGCGCGCCCCGTGCTTGATCAGCAGGTCGATCGCGTCCACGTCGTCGTGGAACGCGGCGGACCACAGGCAGTATTCCGGAGTCGATCCCTCCTTCAAGAGCACCTTCGCCAGGGGCAGGTTGCGGCCCCGCGAGATGGCGTACCAGAGCGGGGTGGCCTTGAAGGGCCCCTCCACGAAGGCAGGCTGATCGATGTCGAAGCCGAGGCCGAGGAGGTACTGAGCCAGCCCCAGCGACCGCTCCCTGCTCTTGTCGGCGCCGGGCAGGCTGCACAGGAAATGCAGCGCGTTCCGTCCCCGCTCGTCCTTCGCCCGCTTCAGATCGGGGTCGGCCTCGAGAAGCGCGGCGGCCGCTTCCCGATTCAACGACTTGATGGATTGAAAGAGCCTCGTCTTGCTCATGGCCTCACTCTCCATCGGGCACGCCGGCCCATCGAAGGACGTCCTGCACCGCATCGCCGCCGCACACATGGTCCGGAAGACGGGCCCCGGCGGCGATGAGCATACGTCCCTCCCCAGCCCTCCGCTACGGTATGCTCTGCGCCATGCCCGAGCTCCCCGAGGTCGAGCGCGGCCGGCGCATCGCCATGAAGGTGGTGCTCGGCCGGCGCATCACCGAGGCCCGCTGCGCCGACGACCCCATCGTGTTCGAGGGGGTGCCCGCCTCGCGATTCCGCAAGGCCCTCGTGGGCCGTCGCGTCCTTGCCGTGAAGCGTCACGGCAAGCATCTCTGGTTCGAGCTGGACCGCCGGCCGTGGCCATGCCTGCACTTCGGCATGACGGGCGGCTTCCACACGTCGCCCGGAGGCCCGCGCGTGAGGCTCAAGTCGAGCGCGAAGAGCCCCGACCGCGCGTGGCCCCCGCGCTTCACGAAGCTCCAGCTCGTCTTCGACGACGGCGGCGAGCTCATCGTCGCCGACGCGCGCCGTCTCGGTCGCATCCGGCTGCGCCACGATCCGGCCCACGAGCCGCCCATCAGCCTCCTCGGCTTCGACGCTCATCGGGCCCTGCCGCCCTTCCCGGCCTTCCGCGATCTCGTGCGGCAGCGTGGGGCCCCTCTCAAGGCGCTGCTCCTCGATCAGAGCTTCGCGGCCGGCGTGGGCAACTGGATCGCCGACGAGGTGCTGTACCAGGCGCGCCTCGATCCCCGGCGGCGCGCCAACACGCTGGCCGACCCCGAGGTCGCGCGAATGCGAGCCGCCCTCAAGCGCGTGATCGACACCTCGGTCCGCCTGTCGAACGACAGCGATCGCTATCCGAGCGGCTGGCTCTTCCACCGCCGCTGGGGGAAGAACCCGCGGGCGGTGACGAGGACGGGCGAGCGCATCCGCCACATCACGCTGGGCGGCCGCACCACGGCGTGGGTGCCCGCGCGCCAGCGCTAGGCGACGATGAAGCTGGTCCATCGCGCGCTGGTCGGCGTCCTCGCTCTTCTCTGGGCCCTGCCCTCCGAGTCGTCGGCGCAGATCTTTCTCGCCTCGAAGCCCCATCCCGATTTCGCGGTCGGACCCCTGTTCGTGATCGCCAACGTGCGCCCCGACCTCAGCGTCACCGTCAACATCTCCTTCAGCCTCACCCTCCGTCCGGGAGCCGCCCACGCCACCATGGAGCAGGACCTGTTCCTCCTGTGGCCGGCCGAAGTCGCGGAGCCCACCATGGCGGGGCCGGCCGATCCCGCGCTCGCGCGCGGCCTTCACGACCACCTCGTCGTGCTGAGCAGCGGTCGGCTCAAGCTGCAGAGCCGCGATCGCACGCTCGTCGGCACCGGGCAGCTGGGCGAGGCGCTGCCGGAGGTCGCGTCGTACGTGACGGTGACGCGTCAGGGGCCCCTGGGCAGCCAGGTCAGCCCCGTCAGCTACATCAAGATTCCGTGGACGCCGAAGCTGACCGACCCCCTCACCGTGACCACGCTCGTCATGCCGCTCCGGGGCCTGGTGACGCCCAAGCGCGCGAGCTGGGTGTCCGAGACGTTCTGGGGGCGGCGATGGATCCTGACCGTCGGGTTCGGAGACCTCGGCCCTCCCGTCATGCCGCTCTACTCGATCTACTTCGATAACCGTGACCGCGTGGTGCGCCTCGCCCGCGAGTTCTCCCAGGTGATGGCGACCTTTGCCGACTCAGATCATCTCCTGATCGACGAGGTGGAGCCGGCCGCGGCCACCCGTCGCCCGAGCCGGATCAGGGCGGGCAGCGAGGTCGTGGCCCTTGCCCTCACCCCCGTGGACGGCATCGCGCCGCAGAACATGAAGGTGCAGTTCAGCTACTTTGCCGGCCGGATCGCCTGGCGCCCCATCCTCGTGTCGCTCGCGCTCCTCCTGCTCACCAACATCGGGGGCACCATCATGTTCGGCCGCGAGATGTTCGGCGTCGCCCGCGCACGCCGGCGCGCGCGGGCGTCCGCGGGGCGCCTGCGCGCCGAGTGGCTGACGGGCGATGACCAGGCGGCGGCGCTGCTCGGAGCGGCGACCTACGAAGACGTCGTGGCGCGGTGGGGCCCGCCCGACGAGGACCGTGAACGGCTGTCCACGCCGGGCCGGCGCACCCTCGTCTACCGGGCGCAGAACAACGGCCAGGCGCACGAGGTGGAGATCGAGATCACGAACGGACGGGTCACGGAGATCGAGCGCCGGGTCCACCGGCTCGTCCCCTGACCTCGCGCGCAGCGGCTAGGACGACGCAGCGGCAAGCATGTCGCGGACGGCGACCAGGCCGGACTCGAGCGCGCCCTGCATCCACGTGTGGGTCAGCGAGGCGTGCTCACCCGCGAAGTAGATGCGGCCCTCGGGCGCGACGACGTGGCGGTGGAGCGTCACATGCTGTCCGGGCGTGAACCAGGCGAAGGCGCCGCCGCTCCACCGGTACGTGTCCCAGCTCCAGCTCGCGGTGCGGGTCACGACGCCGGGGCTGACCAGCTGAGGATGCACGCGAGCGAGGTGACGGAGCGCCGACTGGCTCCGCTCGCGCTGCGGCATCGACGCCCAGCGCCGCGCCGTCTGCCCCCAGCTGTACGAGGCGAGGAAAACGCCCGGCGCCGCCGACACCTTGGGGTCGCGCGCCGTCGCGTTGTCGCTGGGATACCAGGTCGTTCCCGTGGGCGGATGGCGCGCCGCTTGGCCCCGGAGAATCCGGGCTCGACCTCCACCCGCGCGAGCACGGGAAAGGGCAGCGTGCAGAGGAGGAAATCCCCTTCCGCGCGACGCAGCCGTCCCGCCTCGCGGTAGACGGCGGCGGCCTTTCCGCGGAGCGGGTCCTGCTCGAGGCGGACGACCTCGCAGCCCATGCGCGGCTTGTCCCGCAGCTGGGCGGCCATGGCCGCGGGCAGGCGGTCGGTGCCGCCCACGATCTCGTCGAAGCTCTGCGACCACACGGCCTGGCTCTCTTCCCGCATGGCTTCGGTGGCCGCGTCGTCGAGGAGCGTGTCGACACCCAGGCCCACCGAAAGAAACTCGATGGCCTCGGCGGACACGCTCTCGGCCTCGAGCACCCGGCGGACGGAGAGACGATCGAGCGCGCGCACGGCCTCCGTGCGCGGCTCCACCGCGAGGAAATCCTGGCGCTCTTCGTTCGACAGTCCTTGCAGGCGCTTGACGAACGAAGCGGCCCACAGGTCCTCGGGCGACTTGCCTTGCTCGGCCGCCGCAAGGCCGTACGCGGCGCCGAGCCGCGTCACGTCGCGCACGCGCTCCCGCCGCCCGCGCATGAACATGAAGGCGTCGGGGTTCGACTGCACGAAGGGCCGGAGGGTCAGCCCCAGCTCGGCGACGTAGTGGCGCGTGAGGGTGTGGCTCTTCGGCACGCGCATGGCCCCCGCCTCGCCGTAGAGACCGCCCTCGAAGCGCAGGGTGCGCGCGCGGCCTCCGACATGGCGCGTCTCCGCCTCGAGGATGGTGCAGGTGTGACCGCGGCGCTCCAGCTCGAGGGCCGCGCAGAGCCCGGCCAGCCCGGCCCCGGCGATCACCACGTGCACGGGCGTGGGCGCGGCGACCGCGGCCAGCTCCGCGAGCGGCGAGGTCCCCAGGGTCGCGCCCACGGCCACGCCGAGCCGGCGGAGAAAATGTCGCCGGCTCAGCAAGCCGTGGATCATAGCATCGGCCACTTGGGCCGCGCGGCCAGGCCTGCGCGCGCCAGGTACGGCCTCGACAGCCGCTCGGCCCGCGCGAGGACCTCGCCCTCGTCCACCGTGGTCACGCGGCGCTCGTCCAGCACCACGCGCCCGTCCACCATCACCGTCCGCACGCTGGCCGCGCTGGCGCTGTAGACGAGGGTGTTGACGGGATCGAGCAGGGGCCGCCACTCCGGCAGATCGAGGTCGAAGACGATCAGATCGGCGCGCTTGCCCGGCTCGAGGGACCCGATCTCGCGCTCGAGCCCGAGGGCGCGCGCTCCGTGGATGGTCGCCATCTCGAGCACACGCTCCGGCGGCATCACGCCGGGATCCAGCCGCGCGTCCTTGGGGACGAGGGCGGCCAGGTACATGAGCCGCAGCATGTCGAAGTGATTCGATCCGTTCGCGCTGTCGCCGCCCAGCGAGACGCAGACGCCGGCGTCGAGCATGTCCGCGAACCGGCCGTGCGCGGACAGGCCCTTGACGTGCTTGAGGGCGGCGGAGGGACAGTGCGCGATCTTCACGTCGCGACGGGCGAGCAGGGCGATGTCCGCCTCGTCGACGTGGACCATGTGGGCGAGCTTGGTGCGCGGCCCGAGCACGCCCCAGGCGTCCAGCGTGGCCAGGGGCAGGGTGTCCGCCGTCTTGCGCGAGGGGTGGGAGGCGAACTGCATCATCCCCCACCCCGTGCCGTGCCGCTCTGCCAGGGCGTGCGCGCCGCGGATGAGCCTCTCCGAGCAGGTGCCGAAGCCGATGAGCAGCGGCCACGCGCTCACTCGCGGGCTGAGCTTCCCGTTCACCTCGGCGAGGACGGTCCCCGTGAGCTGGAGCGTCTCGTCGGTGGATTGCTTCAGCGGGCCGGGCCCGCTCGCGAGATCCCAGGTCCAGCGGCCGAGGATGGCGCGGAGCCCCACCGCGTCCACGGCCCGCGCCACCGCGGGCACGTCGAAGAGCGTGCCCGCCTCGCAGAACGTCGTCGTGCCCGTGCGCAGCATCTCGAGGCAGGCGAGCTGGGCGGCGGCCGCCTCCTCTTCCGGCGTGATGCTGGCGTAGAGCGGCACGTACCAGTCCGGCACGTAGCGGTCCACGGGTATCTCGTCCGGCATGAGGCCGCGCGAGAGATGCTCGGAGAGGTGCGCGTGGGTGTCGATGAAGCCAGGGAGAACGAGCGTGCCGCGACCATCGATCACGCGATCCGGCGGCCGGGGCGGCCGGACATCGACAGCGCGCCCGACCTGCACGATGCGCTCGCCGTCGATGAGGACGGAGCCGTCCCCGAAGATACGTCGCTCGGGATCCACGGAGACGACGACGGCGTGCTCGATGAGGATCATGGGTATGCGCCCGCGGAGTATGATACACGCCATCGCATGGCCCCTCACCCTACCCTCTCCCCGCGACGGGGAGAGGGATTGAGACGCAGTGAATGAGTCGCGATGACCTGTCGGTCGCCGTCGTCGGAGGCGGCATCGGCGGCCTGGCCGCGGCCGTGTCGATGCTACGCGCGGGAGTCGACGTGCAGGTGTTCGAGCAGGCGCCGGCCCTCGTGGAGGTCGGCGCGGGCATCCAGATCAGCCCGAACGCATCGAGGCTGCTGCACCGCTGGGGCCTGCGCGGCGCGCTGGACCGCACCGGCGTGCGCCCGGTGGCCGTGCATCAGCGCCGGTGGGACGACGGGCGCACGTTGCAGCGCGCCCCGCTCGGGGAGGCGGCGGAAGCCGCCTTCGGCGCGCCCTACTATCATTTCCACCGCGCCGATCTTCTCAAGGCGCTCGCCGACGCCCTGCCGCCCGAGCGTCTGCACCTCGGCCATCGTCTCGCCGGGTTCACCGACCACGGCGACCGCGTCGAGCTGCGGTTCGCCAGCGGCACGACGGTCTCGGCCGACGTCCTCGTCGGCGCCGACGGCATTCATTCCACGGTGCGCGGCGAGCTCTTCGGGCCGGAGAAGCCGCGCTTCACCGGCTGCATCGCCTATCGCGGGCTCGTTCCCGCGGATCGGCTCGGCCACCTCGAGCTCGAGGTGCTGGCCAACAACTGGATGGGCCCGGGCGGGCACTTCGTGCACTACTTCGTCGCGGGCGGCCGGCTCGTCAACTTCGTCGCCATCAACGAGCGCGAGACGTGGACCCGGGAGTCCTGGACCGACCGGGGGGAGGTCGCCGACGCGCTGGCCGCCTTCAAAGGGTGGCATCCGCAGGTGGGCGCGATCATCGGCGCGGTGGACGAGACCTTCATCTGGGCGCTCTTCGACCGCGCCCCCCTTGACCACTGGTCGGTGGGCCGCGTCACCCTCCTCGGCGACGCCTGCCATGTCATGCTGCCCTTCATGGCGCAGGGCGCCGCGCAGTCCATCGAGGACGGCGCAACCCTGACGGCCTGCCTCGTCCAGCGCGGCGGAGCCGACGTCGCCTCGGCCTTGCGGCGCTACGAGGCGCTCCGGCTGCCGCGGGCGACCCGTTTGCAGGAGATGTCTCGCGTGAACAAGACGCGCTTCCACCTGCCCGACGGCCCCGCGCAGCAGGAGCGCGACGCGCTGCTCGCCACGAGGGGCGATCGGTCGATCGAGGCCCTCGACTGGCTCTACAGCCACGACGCTTCCCTCATCGACGGGAATCACGCGCACCCCTGACCGATTCACAAGGAGGAGAGCCATGAGCAACGCGGCATCGAGCGACGGTCCCGAGCGGGCGGACGCCCTCATCGCGCGGATGAAAGAGGCGCGCGGCTACATCTACCCCGAGTGGGAGTTCGCGGCCCGGCAAGACCCGGAATTCGTCGAGACCTACAACCACATCTACGAGCTCGGGCTGGGCGACGGCAAGCACGTCTCCGCGAAGGTTCGCGAGTTCGTCGCCATCGCGCTCCTCGCCTTCCGGGGGGCGGAGCGGGCGGGTCTCGTCGCGCACATGCAGCGCGCCATTCGCCTGGGCGCCACGCGCGAGGAGATCTTCGAGGTGCTCGAGACGTGCATGGTGCCGGGGGGCGCTCCCACCTTCCACCGGGGGCTGAGCGCCCTCATGGAGGTGAAGGCCTGAGGGATGGCTACAGCTGATCTCGTCAAGGGACGCACGCGGGGCGCGGTGACGGCGGAGCGGTTCTCGCAGGGCATGACCTTCGACGAGTACGTGACCTACACGGGCACGCCGGAGAATCTCGCGCGGGAGGCGGGCTGGTGGCTCGGGCGGGTGCGGCACGACTTCAGCGGGCTCCTCCGAACCCGGTACGACGACATGCGGCTCACCGACGCCCAGCTCGGCGCGATCCGGTGGCTCGCGGCCCAGCCCGGGGGTCCGGCAAAGATCCTCGTCCTCTCCGAGGAGTGGTCATCGGACTGCCGCCGCGACATCCCCGCGCTGGCACGCCTGGCCGAAGGGGGCGGGCTGGAGCTGCGCATCTTTCCGCGCGACGGGCAGGTGCTCGGCACGGGCCCGCGGGCGAATCCCGACGAATCGCCGAATGCCGATCTCGTGAACGAGTTCCTCTTCGAGAAGGACGGCCAGACCTACCAGTCAGTGCCCGTGGCCGCCTTCTTCACCGCCGATCTCCGGTACCTCTATCACTACACGGAGTTTCCCGCGATCTACCACAAGGAGCGCCTGTACCTCGCCATGCAGGTGGCGAAGCCCGGCGAGACCACGCGAGAAGAGACGTGGGAACGCTTCATCCGCGACTGGGGGGCGCTGCAGCAATCCCCCTTCTACTCGCTGTGGACCTCCGCTACCATCGATCAGATCCTCTCCGCGCTCCACGAGCGGATCGTGGTAGGCTCGCCCGCGTAACGAAGACCAAAGGAGACTCCTTCATGCTCATGCGCAAGCTCGGTCGTACCGGCCTTCGAGTGTCCGCTCTCTGCCTCGGCGGCAATACCTTCGGATGGACGACGGACCAGAAAGCCTCGGAGACGGTCCTCGACGCCTACCTCGAGGCCGGCGGCAACTTCATCGACACCGCCGACGTCTATTCCCGCTGGGCCCCCGGCAATTCCGGCGGCGAGTCCGAGATCGTGCTCGGGAAGTGGCTGGCCGCGCGCAAGAATCGTCACGCCGCGCTCATCGCCACCAAGGTGATGGGACCGATGGGACCTGGAGCGAACGACACGGGGCTTTCGCGCCAGCACATCGTGGACGGCGTCGAGGACTCGCTGCGCCGGCTGCAGACGGACTACATCGATCTCTACCAGGCGCACTGGGACGATCGCGAGACCCCGCTCGAGGAGACGCTGCGCGCCTTCGACGACCTCGTGAGCCAGGGCAAGGTGCGCTACATCGGCGCCTCGAACTACCACGCGTGGCGGCTCACGCGCGCCCTCTGGGAGAGCGACAAGCGCGGCTATGTCCGCTACGAGTCGATCCAGCCCAAGTACAACCTCCTCGCCCGCGACGAGTACGAGCGCGAGCTGGAGCCGCTCTGCGTCGAGCAGGGCATCGGCGTCATTCCGTATTCCTCGCTCGCGAGCGGCTTCCTCTCCGGCAAGTATCGCGCCGGCGCCGAGCTACCCAAGACGGCGCGCGCCGCCGGCATCCAGAAGAGCCACATGAACGACCGCGGCTTCGCAATCCTGGCCGCAGTGGAGAAGGTGGCGGAGAAGGTGGGTGCGACGCCGGCGCAGGTCGCCATCTCGTGGCTGGCTCACCGACCGAGCATCACCGCGCCCATCGCCAGCGCCACCTCCGTGCCCCAGCTCAAGGAGCTCCTCGGCGGCATCGAGCTCCGCCTGGATCAGGAGGCGACGGCAACTCTCGAAGACGCCAGCACCTGGCGCGCCGCCTAGCGGGCCGCTGACATGACGGTCGAGTTCGGCGTACTGATCCCCACCCGCGAGTCCGTGATGTCCGGTCGCATGGAGACGGCCCCGCTCCTGACCATGGCCGAGCGCGCGGAGGCCGCGGGCTTCGACTCCGTGTGGATCGGCGACTCGCTGGTCGCTCGGCCACGCCACGAGCCGTTGACCCTGATGGCCGCCATCGCCGCGCGCACCCGGCGCGTGCGCATTGGCACCGGTGTCCTCCTCCCCGCGCTGCGCAATCCCGTCGTGCTCGCCCACGTGGTCGGCACCCTCGACCGCGTGGCCGAGGGGCGGATCATCCTCGGTGTCGGCATCGCGGGGGATATGCCCGCCATCCGCAAGGAGTTTGCGGCGGCCGGCGTGCCGTGGGACCGCCGTGTGGGGCGCTTCCTCGAGATACTCGCGATCTGTCAGGCGCTCTGGACCCGCGACGGCGTTAGCTTCAGCGGCAAGCATTTCACGCTGGACAACGTCACCATGGAGCCGAAGCCGCATCGCCCAGGCGGCCCGCCCATCTGGATCGGCGGCAGCGGCCCCACCGCGCTGCGCGAGGCGGCGCGTTTCGACGCCTGGTTCCCCACCGGACCCAGCGTGGAGTTCTTCGCCGAGCACTTCCCGAAGATCCAGGCGGCCGCCCGCGCGGCGGGCAGGAAGCCGGACGCGGTGACGGGCGCGGCCTACGTCACCCTCGCCTTCGACCCGAATCCCGCCGCCGCCGAGCAGCGGCTCCACAGCTTCCTCGAGACCTACTACTCCTCGCCGGCCCGCACCGTCATGGCCCGCCAGGCGACCTACGCCGGCCCCATCGAGGGCGGCGCCGAGTGGCTCCAGCGCTGGATCGACGCGGGCGCCCGCCACATCTCCCTGCGCTTCGCGGGGGGCGACCAGCTCGCCCAGGTGGACGAGGCGGCCGCGCGCCTCCTGCCCAGGCTCAAGCGCAGCTGAGGCCTTCGCGGCGACACCGCTCGGAGGACCCAAATGAGTCGGACAAGATCGATTGCGCTGACAGCCATCGTGGCAGCTCTCGCGTGGACGGCGGTGCTGGCCGGAGCCGCGGGCGGGCTCGAGCGCCTCTACGTGCTCGACTGCGGGCAGAACATCGGCAAGGACCAGTCGCGGTGGTCGCCCGGGGTCAACGAAGGCAAGTCGATCGAGTTCTCTGACAACTGCTATCTCATCCGTCACGCCAAGGGGCTGCTGCTCTGGGACACCGGCATTCCCGACGCCGTTGCCGCCATGCCCGACGGCATGGTCGTGGCGAACGGCGCCATCACCCAGCGTCGGGCCAAGACACTGGCGGCGCAGCTCACCGAGATCGGGGTGAAGCCGGCCGACATCGCGTACGTGGCGGTATCACACACGCATGGCGACCACGTCGGCAACCTGGCGCTCTTCCCCTCCTCAACGATCTTGATCCAGGGCACCGAGTACGAGTGGGCCATGACGCAGCCCGTGAAACCGGCCTTCGCGGCGACGCAGCCGATCGAGAAGCTGACCGGCGATCGCGACGTGTTCGGCGACGGGAGCGTCATGATCCTCTCCACCCCCGGCCACACCCCGGGGCATCAGTCGCTCCTCGTGGTCCTCGCGAAGAGCGGGCCGGTCCTGCTCTCGGGCGATGCCGTCCACCTCCGGGACAACTGGGAGAACCGGCGCGTCCCCTCCATGAACACCAACCGCGAGCAGACGCTGGCCTCGATGCAGCGGATCGCGAGCGTGATGGAAACGCGCAAGGCCCAGCTGTGGATCAACCACGACAAGGCCCAGAGCGCCCAGCTCCGCTACGCTCCGGCGTACTACGAATAAGGAGGCTCCTCATGCCGAAGATCAAGCACATCGCGCTCTCCACCCAGGACGTGGAGGGGACGGCCCGATTCTACATCGAGGTCTTCGGCATGAAGAAGATGGGCTCCATCGACGACCCGGGCACCGTCGGCTGCTTCCTGAGTGACGGCGACATCAACCTCGCGATTCTCAATTTCAAGAACGATCAGGCGGCGGGTGTCGAGCGCGGCCGCGGCTTCAGCGGCATCCATCACATCGGCTTCGAGGTCGAGAGTCTCGAGGCGATCTTCGACAAGCTCGCTGCCGCTGGCGCCGAGCGGCGCCACGACGTCGAGCAGGCCCTTGGCGTTGGCCACGACCATCGCCCCAACGTCGAGGTGAAGTTTCGGGGCCCGGACGGCATCATGCTCGACGTCTCGGAGACGGGCTGGGTCGGCACGTCGGGAGTCGGGCCCTAGCGGCCGACGGCGGAGAACTCCCCCGGATCCCCTGACACCGTCGTGCGCTGCAGGAGGCGCTTGTAGCGCGTGCTGTCGTAGGGCGTGGCGCGGTGCAGGACGCAGCGGTTGTCCCACACGACCAGGTCACCTTCCGTCCATTCGTGGCGATAGCGGAACTGCGGCTGGGTGACGTGATCCAGCAGCGCTTTCAGCAGCGCGCGGCCCTCCTCGATCGGCATGCCCTCGATGTGGGAGGCATGCGCGCCGAGGAAGAGCGCCGGGCGGCCATTGACGGGGTTCGTTCGCACCAGCGGATGTCG
>QHSC01000228.1 GCA_003220345.1 Candidatus Rokuibacteriota bacterium
GATAGGGCGCGCCATCGCTCGCACTGAGACCGCGCCCACGTGACTCCGTACACACGGGAGACGCCGCTGAGGGGCCTGAACGTGGTCACGCAGCCGGGAGGCGTCGAGGGCCCCCGGACAGTCACCGTATCGTTCGATACAGTCTGTATGCGGTAATACAGCCGATCGTTTAGCGCCAACCAGTCTGCGATTCTTCGCACGGCCCGTGTACGCCACGAACGCTCTCACATCGCCCAGTTACGTCGTATCGGCAGGGCCGGCCTGCTGTTTGCAGAGTCGGTCTGCGCGAGATGCGAGATGAGCCAACAGGCAATAAAGCGAAGGCTCGGCAACGGGGTGACGCGGGAACGCGCGCGAAATCGAAGTGGAAGCCCTCGGCAGGCTGCGGCGGCCCCGCCGCACTGTGCTGGCCGAGAGCGCGTGAAGTGCGGCGCAGCGCAAACACGTTGATATGAGGAGCGACCTTGGTGCTTTCAGGCGAGGTAAGGAGCCGTAGGCAGAGCCAGGAGACGTCGCAAGGAGCTGGGTCCTTGTGGGCGGTCGTGCTCGCGGGAGGGGAGGGTGTCAGACTGCGGCCCTTCGTCCGTCGGGCTTTTGGCGACGAGCGACCCAAGCAGTTTTGTCCACTCCTCGGGCCTCGGACCCTCCTGCGTCAAACGCTCGACAGAGTTGGACGGCTCATTCCTCCGGATCGAGTGGTGGTGGTGGGCCTTGAGAGTCATGAGCGATATCTGGCCTGCGAGTTCGGTGAACCGGGTGGCCCGCATGTGCTCAAGCAACCAGAGAGCCGCGGAACCGCCGCCGCGGTGCTGTTCGCCTCACAGTGGATCGCAGCCCGGGATCCCCGGGCGACCGTCGTGTTCTTTCCGTCGGACCATTTCATCCGGGAAGAAGGGGTGTTCATGGAGCAGGTGTCCGACGCGGCAAGGTTCGTGAAGCAGCAGCCGAAGTGGATCGTCCTGCTTGGCGTACAACCAGGTGAGCCCGAGACGGAGTATGGCTGGATCGAACCGGGTGAACGAGTGGCCTGGACAGGCCAGAGTCTCCTCTACCGGGTCCGGCAGTTTCTGGAGAAACCGTCGAGGGAAGTTGCGCAAACACTGTTCGTGCAGGGCGGTCTGTGGAACACCCTTGTCTTTGTGGCCGAAGTCGGTGCGCTGCTGTCGACCGGACGTGAGTGTGTGCCGAGCCTGTCGGAGCGAATTGGTCGACTCTCGGCCTTCTGGGGGAGTGAACACGAAAGATGGGCGGTTCGTCAGGCGTACGCACTCGCGCCGACGGCGAACTTCTCGCGGGCCATTCTGGAGGTGAGCGCACAACCCCTGGCGGTCTTGAAGATGCCGGGCCTCACGTGGTGCGATCTCGGCAGCCCGGATCGCGTCCTGAAGACGCTGGCCGAGTGTCGTATCGAGGTGCCGGCCCTGGGTGGTGGCGCCCATCTCGGGCAGGGTGGACGGACAAGATGGCACCCGTGATGACGGAATACCCTAGCGCGGTGCGCGTCGCGCAAACCCTTCTCGGCCTGCTCGTCATCGTGATCGCAGCGCTCTCCGCCGGTTGCGGCAACTCGTCCACGGCCTCCGGGGCGCCGCCGCCGCCCGTGGTCAAGGTCGAGCCGGTGGTCGAGAAAGACGTGCCGATCTACGGCGAGTGGGTGGGAACCACCGTCGGGTATGTCACCGCGCAGATCAGCGCCCGAGTCTCCGGGTACCTCGTGAGCCAGACGTACAAGGAGGGGACCCGCGTCAAGGTCGGCGACCTCCTGTTCGAGATCGACCCCAGGCCGTATCAGATCGCCGCCGAACAGGCCAGGGCCCAGCTCTTGCAGACAGAGTCACAGCTCGAGCAGGCGAAGGCCCAGGTCGCACAGGCCGAAGCGGACGTCGCCAAGGCCGAGGCAAACCAGAAGAAGACGGAGCTCGACGTCGGCCGCTACACCCCTCTGGCGGACCGCGGCTCGATCAGCCAGCAGGAGCTGGACAACGCGGTGCAGGCCAACCTGGCGAATCTGGCCTCGCTGAAGGCCGCCCGCGCGAGCCTCGCGAACGCGCAGGCGGGTGTGGCCAAGTCTCGGGCGGACATCGCCCAGGCCCGGGCCGTGCTGGACAATGCCCAGCTCAACCACAGCTGGGCGAAGGTCTTCTCCCCGATCACCGGCATCGCCGGCATCAAGAACGCGAACATCGGGGACCAGATCAGCACCAGCACGGTTCTCACCACGGTCTCCCTGGTCGATCCGATCTACGTCCAGTTCCCCGTCAGCGAGCAGGAGTATCTGAGATTGCGGCAGCGCGGGCTTGTGGGCGGCGGTGACCGCGAGAGGCAGTATGATCTCGAGATCACCCTCGCCGACGGGGCGATTTACCCCCACCGAGGGACGGTCGCGATCCTGGACCGCGCGGTCGGGGCGACGACCGGCACCATCAGCATCAGGGGAGTGTTCCCGAACCCGGGCGACCTCCTGCGCCCCGGCCAGTACGCGAAGGTGCGCGCCGTCATCGGCATGAAAAAAGGCGCGCTGCTCATTCCGCAGCGTGCCGTCCTGGACCAGCAGGGCGTCCACCAGGTCGCCGTGGTCGGAAGCGACGAGACGGTGGACCTTCGAACCGTCCAGGTCGGCGAGCGCGTCGGCCCCCTCTGGATCGTCGGGCAGGGGTTGAAGCCGGGCGAGCGGGTCATCGTCGAGGGAATCGACCGAGTGAAAGCCGGCCAAAAGGTCAAACCCACGCTGGCCCAGCCCGAGCGGTCGAGCTAGCGCCATGGCCAGGTTCTTCATCAATCGGCCCATCGTGGCGATGGTCATCTCGATCCTCATGGTGATCGTCGGCCTCGTCGCCATGTTCCAGTTGCCCATCGCGCAGTATCCGAACATCGCGCCGCCCGAGATGCTCCTCACCGCGACCTATCCCGGTGCCGACGCGCTGGCGCTCGAGCAATCGGTTGCGACGCCCATCGAGCAGCAGATGAGCGGCGTGGACAACATGCTCTACATGTACTCGATCAGCCAGACCAGCGGCGGCCAGATGCAACTGCGGGTGGACTTCGACCTCACCACCGACCCGAGCACCGACCAGGTGCTCACGAATCTGCGCTACTCACAGGCCGCGTCCCAGCTGCCCCCCGACGTGGTCAACCAGGGCGTGACCGTCCGGAAGTCCGTGACGAGCCCGCTGGGGCTGTTCGCCCTCTACTCGCCGAAGGGCACCTACGACCCGCTGTTCCTCGCCAACTACGCGTACGTCAACATCAACGACCCAATGACGCGCGTGCCCGGCATCGGTCAGGTGCAGGTCTTCCCGCCGGCGCAGTACGCCATCCGGCTCTGGGTCCGTCCCGACACCCTGGGAAAGCTCGACATCACGGTAAACGAGATCGTGAGCGCGCTGCAGGCCCAGAACACCGTGAATCCGGCCGGCCAGGTCGGGGCCAACCCCGTGCCCTCCGGCCAGGAGTTCACCTACACCGTGCGCGCGCAGGGCCGCCTGGTGAGCATCGAGGATTTCGAGAACGTCGTGGTCCGGGCGAGGCCCGACGGCTCCATGGTGCGGGTGAGAGACGTGGCGCGGGTGGAGCTCGGGGCGCAGTCCTACAACGTCCAGAGCCGCTTGAACGGACGCCCCGGGGCCATCATCGCCGTCTACCAGCTGCCGGGATCGAACGCCGTCGATACCATGAAGGCCGCGACGAAGTTGATGGAGGAGGCCAAGGCGCACTTCCCCAACGACGTCGACTACGTGACGGCGCTCGACACTACGCAAGCGGTGAGCGCCGGCGTCCGGGAGATCGTCAAGACGCTCTTTGAGGCCCTCGCCCTCGTGGTCATCGTCGTGTTCATCTTCCTCCAGGGGTTCCGGGCGACTTTGATCCCGCTGCTGGCGGTGCCGGTCTCGCTGGTCGGCACCTTCATGCTCTTCCCCCTCCTGGGCTTCTCGATCAACACGCTCTCGCTCTTCGGCCTGGTGCTGGCTATCGGGCTCGTGGTGGACGACGCTATCGTGGTGGTCGAGGCGGTGGAGCACCATATCGAGGCGGGGCTGTCGCCACGCGACGCCGCCTTCAAGGCGATGGAGCAGGTCTCAGGCCCGGTGGTGGCGATTGCCCTGATCCTGGCCGCGGTGTTCGTGCCGACCGCGTTCATCCCAGGTATCACCGGGCGGATGTACCAGCAGTTCGCGGTGACCATTGCGGTCTCGGTGCTCATCTCCGCGTTCAACGCGCTCACGCTGAGCCCGGCGCTCTCCGCGCTGCTCCTCCGGCCGAGGCGGGACATGCGCGGGCCGCTCGGCGTGTTCTTCCGCGGGTTCAACCGCTGGTTCGCCCGGGCGACCAACGGCTACGTGGGCGCGTGCGGCCACCTGATCCGCAAGTCCGCTTTCTCCATGCTCGTCCTCCTCGTGTTCGCGGCTTGCGCGGGTCTCGTTGCCTCCCGGCTGCCGGGTGGCTTCGTGCCCGACGAGGACCAGGGGTATTTCTACCTCAACGTGCAGCTCCCGCTCGCCGCCTCCCTCGAGCGCACGGCGGCGGTCAATGACAAGCTCGACGCCGTCTTGAAAGAGACGCCGGGCGTCAAGTACTACACGGGCGTGGGCGGCTTCAGCCTGCTGAGCTTCGCATACACGACGTACAACTCGTTTTACTTCGTCACGCTGGAGGATTGGGACCAGCGGGACAAGAAGGGACTCACCGCCGACGTCATCATCCGGAACCTGAACCGTCGACTCGCGGGCGTTCCCGAGGCCCAGGCGTTCGCCTTCGCGCCGCCCGTCATTCCGGGCATCGGCACCTCCGGCGGCGTGACCTTCATGCTGGAAGACCGTGCGGGCCGGGACCCCGAGTACCTGGCCGAGAACACGACGAAGTTCCTGGCGGCCGCGCGCCAGCGCCCAGAGTTCGCCCTCCTGTTCACCACGCTAACGCCGAGCGTGCCACAGCTTTTCGCGGAGGTGGACCGGGACAAGGCGCTCAAGCAGGGTATCAATCTCGCCTCCGTCTACCAGACGCTCCAAGCGTTCCTTGGTGGCGCCTTCGTGAATTACTTCAACCGGTTCGGGCGGGTCTGGCAGACGTACGTCCAGGCCGAGGGCGACTTCCGGACCCGCGCCGAGAACATCGGCCAGTTCTACGTGCGCAACGGAACTGGAGAGCCGGTGCCCCTGTCCACGCTGGTCACGATGCGGCAGGTCAACGGCCCCGAGTTCACCGTTCGGTTCAACGAGCACCGCGCGGCGCAGATCAACGGGACCCTCGCGCCCGGCTACAGCACCCAGCAGGGCATGCGGGCGCTCGAGGAGGTCTTCGCGCAGACCATGCCCCGCGACATGGGCTTCGATTACTTGGGCATGTCGTTCCAGGAGAAGGTGGCTGCGGAGGGCATCCCCGCGGCCGCCGTCTTCGGGTTCTCGCTGCTGGTGGTGTTCCTGCTCCTAGCCGCCCAGTACGAGAGCTGGACCCTGCCCCTCGGCGTCCTCCTCGGCACGCCCATCGCCGTCTTCGGGGCGGTCGCGGCCCTCTGGCTCCGCCGCTTCGACCTGGACGTCTTTTCCCAGATCGGCCTGCTCATGGTGATCGGTCTCGCGGCCAAGAACGCCATCCTCATCGTGGAGTTCTGTAAGACCGAGTACGAGCGCGGCACGTCGCTCTTCGAGGCTGCGCTGGCCGGCGCGCGGCTCCGGCTCCGCCCCATCCTCATGACCGCGTTCGCCTTCATCTTCGGCGTTTTGCCGTTGGTGGTCTCCCAGGGTGCGGGCGCCAACTCGCGCCAGATCCTGGGCACGACGGTCGTCGGGGGCATGCTCGCGGCGACCCTCATCGCCATCTTCATCATCCCGGTCACCTTCTACATCAGCGAGCGCCTCGGACGGAAACTCGAGAAGACGGCCGTGCCTCCCGGCGCTCCGGCTCCGATCCATGGGGGAGCGGGGGAGGATTCCCCCGGCGAGCACCCGTGAGGCTCGACACGAGTAGATGGCTGATCCCCGGGATGGTCACGGCCGCGCTCCTGGCCGGCTGTGCGATCGGCCCGAACTACAAGCGCCCCGTGGTGGCCGAGCCCCAGGCGTTCCGGGGGCAGGCGACGGCGGAGGCCGTCTCGCTCGCCGACCTGCCCTGGTGGGAGGTGTTCGAGGACCCCGTCCTGCGCGGGCTCATCGAGGAAGCGCTGCGGGAAGGTTACGACGTGCGCATCGCCGCGGCGCGGGTGGAGGAGGCCCGGGCCCGCTTCGTGATCGCGCGCGCGGCCGCCTTCCCGCAGGTCGGGTACGCCGCGGGATACGAGAGGCGCCACGTGCCCGAGTCGGCGTCCGACAGCACCACCTCGGGCGACAACTTCGTGGTCAACGTCTCCGTGGGCTGGGAGCTCGACCTCTGGGGCCGCGTGCGTTCCGGCCGCGAGGCGGCACGCCGGCAGCACGCCTCGGCGGCGCTCGACGCCGAATACGCACGTCAGAGCACCTACAACGTGTTCCAGGATCGGCTCCAGGTGGGGGTCGCCTCGAAGCTCGAGACGTCGCGCGCCGAGGGCGCCCTCGGCGCCGCGCAGGCGAGCATCCCCCAGCTCGAGAGCGATATCGTGGCGAAGGAGAACCAGATCAGCATCCTGCTGGGCAGGAGCCCCCTTCCCATTCCGCGTGGGCTGCCGATGTACGCGCAGGCCGTGGTGCCCACGGTACCGGCCGGGCTGCCGTCGGCGCTCCTCGAGCGGAGGCCCGATCTCCGCCAGGCGGAGCAGCAGCTCGTGAGTGCCAACGCGCGCATCGGAGTCGCCAAGGCGGAGTTCTTCCCGAAGCTGAGCCTGACCGCGCTGTTCGGTACCGCGAGCCCCGAGGTGTCGGCGCTCACGGGGGGCAGCGCGACGATCTGGGCTGTCGCCGGCATGCTCAGCGGACCGCTCCTCAACGCGGGCCGCACCCTCGGGAACTACCGGGCGTCGGTCGCGCAGTGGGAGCAGGCGAAGCTCCAGTACGAGCAGGCGGTGCTCACCGCGCTCCGGGAGGTGTCGGATGCCCTCACCGCGCTCGGCAAGCTGAGCGACGCCGAGACGGGGCAGGAGAAATCGGTCAAGGCGCTCGGGGGCGGGTGGAGCCTGACCGATGACCAGTGGAAGGACCAGGCGAAGGGAAGCGGCGATTGAACGCCGGAACACGCGGGTGCGCACTGGGCGCCGGACGGCAAACATGGATTCGGAATGCCCACTAACATTCAGGCCGAGATTGGCAGCCATATGGGCTCGGCGCCGGGCCCCGCGCAACC
>QHSC01000391.1 GCA_003220345.1 Candidatus Rokuibacteriota bacterium
TTCGCACATCCACGCGGACCGGCTGCTTGCCGCCGAGCCGCTGCACCTGTCGTTCCTGCAATGCGCGCAACAGCTTCGTCTGCGTGGGGAGGGGAAGGTTGACGATCTCGTCGAGGAAGAGGGTTCCGCCGTCGGCGAGGTCGAACTGCCCCTCCTTTCGCTGTTGGGCTCCGGTGAACGCGCCCTTCTCATAGCCGAAGAGCTCGGACTCGATCAGGGTGTCCGGGATCGCGCCGCAGTCGACGGCGATAAAGGGCTTCTCGCGTCGGGCACTCAGCTGATGTACGGCCCGAGCGACGAGTTCCTTGCCAGTGCCGGTCTCGCCCTCGACGAGGACGGTGAGCGGGGAGTCGGCCACCTGCCTGATCTGGTGGACGATCTTCTCCATTTGCGCACTCGGGCCCAGCAACAACCGCAATGGGCTGTCGATGACTTGGTTTGTCTGCCGCAGTTCGCGAGTGCGCTCCTCGACGATGGCCTCGAGTTCGTTGAGATGGCGCTCCAGCGCCAGCTGCTGTTCCTTGACCCGGCGACTCAGCGCGCGCCTCTCAATCGCCCGGCGCAACGACGCGACGAAGTAATCCCGGTCGATCGGCTTCTGGATGAAATCGTAGGCCCCGCCGCGGAGGGCGTGCACCACCAGGTCGTGCTCGCCGTGCCCGGTGATCATCAGAGTGGGCGTGTCGGGCCGGTGCGTCCGGATCTCGGCCAAGAGATCGAGACCGTCCATCCCTGGCATCTTGAGGTCGGTGACGATCGCGTCGTAGTCCAGGGCGGCGATCCGGTTGAGCGCGCCCGTGCCCGAATCGGCCGTGTCCACCATCACCCCTTCCATTCGGAGCCGAAGGGCCTGGGGAAGCCCCTGCAGGAGGGCTTGGTCGTCGTCGACGATGAGGACGCGAGTGTGGTTCATGGCTCGCTGCTCGTCGGCGTCGCGGGGACGCGGCCGAACTCTTCCACGATCCGCTCCAGTTCACTGGCGCAGCGCTCCAGGGCCGATCGCCGATCCTTCACCCGGCGATTCAGCGCGTGCGATTGAATCGCGTGGTTGAGCGCCCCCACAAAGTCGTCCCGGTCGATCGGCTTCTGGATGAAGTCGTAAGCCCCGCCGCGCAAGGCCAGAGCCGCGAGGTCGTACTCCCCGTGGCCCGTGATCATCCGGCTTACGACCGAGATCGTGCCGCCGTGCTCTTTGACGATTCCATAGGTGATGGACAGGCCCAGGCCCGTGCCCTTTCCGACCTCCTTGGTGGTGAAGAACGGATCGAAGATCCTTTGCTCGAGGCCGGGCGGAATGCCGGGCCCGGAATCGGCGAACGCGACCTCCACCGCCGCGGGGCCGACCGAACTCGAAATGCGAATCGCCTTGCGGGGCGAGTCGGCCACCGCGTCGCGCGCGTTCGTCAACAGGTTGATGAACACCTGCTCCAGCTGGATGGGATTGGCCATGACCACGGTCTCCTCCGAGCCCAGGTCGACCATGACCTCGATCTGGCGCAGCCGGAGCTGCTCCCGCGTGAGGGCAAGGGCCCGATCGATCACCTGCTTCACGGAGATCGGCTCGCGGCTGACGGGGGCCGCCCGTCCGAACGTGCGCAGATGCGAGATGATCTCGGTGGCCTTGCCCACCTGCTGCAGGGCGTGGCGCAGCTCGCGGACGATCGGCCCCTTGTCCGGCACGCCGAGCTCGATGAAGTCGATCGCGTTGCCCACGAACAAGCCGGTGTTGTTGAGGGGGTTGTTGAGCTCGTGGGCGACGCCGGTGGTGAGCTCGCCGAGCGTGGCGAGCTTTCCCGCCTGGACGAGCTGCTCCTGCTTGTCGCGCAACTCCTGTTCGCGCTGCTGCATCTCGGCCGTGGTCTCCCGCAGGTCACCCATGATGTGGATCATGGCCTTCCGACTGGCCTCCAGATGCAGCTTGTCATTGTGCGAGTCCTGCAGGATGTGCAGCAGGGCTCGCCGCGAATTGTCCAGCCGCTCCGTCTGGCGGGCCAGCCGCCGGCGGTCCTGCTCGTAGTCGGCCAGGATGTGGAGCATCGCCCGGCGCTGGTCGTCGCGTTGTCGCAGGCGTCGCTCCAGCGTCTCCACTTGGCCGCGGAGTCCACTCGCGGCTGGCGCGGCCGCGCCGGGCTCGGTGACGGCCGTCTCCGTGGCGATCTCTTGCATCACGATCCGGCCCTCCCCATCCCTCAGGCGGTCGACTTCTTCCGCAGGCTGTCGAGCGCCTTCTCCAAGGCGATCATCTTGAGCTCGCGCCCGACCACCACCTCCTCGAATTTCTCCAGGTCCAGGATCTTCTCCTGCAACTCCATCTTGGACTTCTCGAGGTCCCGGACCACTTGCTCGTAGGCCCGCATGTCGCGGAGGATGCCGATGGCGCCGATGACCTTGCCGTCGGGGTCGCGGAGGGCGGAGGCGTTGAGAGTGGTGGGGATGACCTCGCCGCTGGCGCTGCGGGGGTTGAGGCGGGCGTTGCGGGTGACCCCGCGTTCGACGACCTCGCGGAGGGCGGCGGTGAACTCGCGCGTTTCCTCGGGGCTGATGAAGCGGGAGAGCGACTGCTCGAGCAGCTCGTCTGGGCGGAAGCCCAGGAGCGCCGACACCGCGTCGTTAGCCTGCAGGATCTTCCCTTCGAGGTCGGAGACGAAGACGGGGTCGGGGGCGTTCTTGATGAGGCTCTCGGCGTAGGCGCGGGCCTTGTCGAGCTCGCGCATGTCGCGCAGGATGCCGATCACGCCGATCGCCCGACCGTCCGGATCGCGCAGGGCGGAGGCGTTCAGGCTCGTGGGGATAACCTCGCCGCTGGCACTGCGAGGGTTCAGGACCACGTTCCGCATGACACCCCGTTCGACCACTTCGCGCAGCGCTGCCGTGAACTCGCGCGTCTCCTCAGGGCTGATGAAGCGGGAGAGCGACTGCTCGAGCACCTCAGCTTGGCGAAACCCGAGGAGCTGGGAGACCGCGTCGTTGGCCTGCACGATTTTGCCTTCGAGGTCGGAAACGAACACTGGATCCGGAGCGTTGGCGATGATGATGTCGGCATCCAGCGAGCCTTGCCATTTAGCACGCTGGGCGTCAGCAACGATCCCCGGTTGCGTACCGAGTTCAAGCCGTCTAGCCATTTCGAACCCCCCCTCACAGGTCGCCGG
>QHSC01000229.1 GCA_003220345.1 Candidatus Rokuibacteriota bacterium
GAGACGGAGACCACGCTCAGGCGGAACCGCGCGGCCATCGACGCGATCGCCTTCCGGCCGCGCGTGCTGCGCGACACCTCCAAGGTGGACTCGACCTCGACCTTCATGGGCCGGCCCGTACGCCTGCCCGTCATGCTCGCGCCCGTCGGCTCGGTGGAGAGCTTCACGCCGGGAGGCGGCGCCACCTCGGCCAAGGCCTCGGGCGCCTTCGGCGTGCCGCACATGCTGTCGAGCGCTTGCAATCCCGGGCTCGAGGCGACGGCGGCGGCCGCGGACAACTACCGTGTCTTTCAGCTCTACGTCCGGGGCGACGACGCCTTCGTGGACGATCACGTGAAGCGCGCCCGGGACAATGGTTACACCATCTTCTGCATGACGGTGGACTCGGCCCACTACAGCCGCCGCGAGCGCGACCTCGACAAGCGCTTCATCAAGCCGTGGCGCCAGGCCGCGCGGGGCATGGAATGGCAGGCCGCGCTCTCCTGGGACCAGGTCAAGCGCTTCAAGGACACCCACGACATTCCGCTCATCCTGAAAGGCATCGCCACCGCCGAAGACCATGGCCTGGGATCGCTCGAGGTGCTGCCCGAGGTCGTGCGCGCCGTCAGTGGGCGCGCCGTCGTCATGGTCGACGGCGGCTTCCTGCGCGGCACCGATGTCGTGAAGGCCATCGCTCTCGGCGCCCAGTGCGTGGGACTCGGGCGCCTTCAGTGCATGGGACTGGCTGCCGCGGGTCAGGCGGGGCTCGAGCGCGCCCTCGAGATCTTGGAGGAGGAGATCAAGATCTGCCTGGGCCTGCTCGGAGTGACGAGCTATAGCCAGCTCGACGCCTCGTATCTCCGCGAGGCGCGACTGGTCACCGAGGCGAGCGCGCTGAGCGCCTTCCCCCTGCTCTGAGCGCAGGTGACATGAGACGCGCGCTGGTCCTCCTGGTCACGGCCGTCCTGGCCATGGGGTGCGCGTCCGACTACGCGAAAGGCCAGTATGCCCTTCGCCAGGGGCACTACGCCGAGGCCGAGGGCTATTTCATGAGGACTCTCATCGAGGATCCCCGGCGCATCGATGCGCTGGTGGGCCTCGGCGTCTCGCAGTACAAGAAAGGCGAGATCGACCTCGCCATCGAGACTCTGGAAAAGGCGGTGGCGGCAAGACCCAAGGATCCCAACGGCCAGCTCTACCTCGGCCTCGCCTATCTGAAGAAGAACGACCCCGCCCGCGCCGCCGAGCATCTGGCGGCTCTGCGCGGGCTTCCCATCGATCCCAGACTGGCCGAGCAGGTGGACCGGGCCCTGGAGGTCATCCGAAAGGAGCCGCTGACCGAGCCGGTCCGCAACCTCCTCGCCAGCAATCTCGACACCGCGGCCGACCTTGCCCGGGAGGCGGCGGAGGCTCGTCGGGACGCTCAGCTCGCCTTCCCGCCCCCCTACATGGGCTATCCGTATTTCGGTTCTCCGTTCTACGGCTATCCCTTCGGCAGCCCATACACGCCGTGCGTCCTCGTGATGCGCGGCGGCCAGCCCTTCTGCATCTGACGACAGCCCCTTGCAGGCTGTGGCCTGCTAGCCCTTGACGGCGCCCGCCGTCAGCCCGCCCACCATGTACTTGTGGAGATAGATGTAGACGAGGACTACGGGTAGCGACGCCAGCGCGGCCGCCGCCATGAGCTGCCCCCAGAAGGCGAAATCGGAGACCACGAACTCCGAGAGCCCGACGGGCAACGTGCGTAGACCGTCGTCGGCGATGAAGATCAGGGCGTAGAGGAACTCGTTCCACGAGAGCGTGAAGCAGAAGAGCCCCGCCGCCAGCAGCCCCGGCGCGGCCAGGGGGAGCACGATCCTCCACAGCGTTTGCAGGCGTGTGGCGCCGTCCACCAGCGCGGCTTCCTCCAGCTCCCGGGGTATGGATCGGAAGAATCCCATCAAGAGCCAGGTCACGAATGGCACCAGGAAAGTCGGGTAGGCCACGATGAGCGTGCCCAGGGAGTTCGTGTAGCCGATCTGGATCAACGTCCGGTAGAGGGGAATGAACATGAGGCCGGGGGGCACGAGATAGGTGATGAGCACGAGGGCGCCGAAGGCGCGCCGGCCCGCGAAGCGGAGCCGCGTGAGCGCGTAGGCCCCCGCCGCGCCGATGGCCAGCGAGAGCATGGTGCTCGCCACCGCGGTCACCGCGCTGTTGCGCAGCCAGAGCACGAAGCGCGTCTCCTCGAAGAGATAGGTGTAGTTCTCGAGGGTGAAGGGCTTGGCGATGTAGATGGCCTGGGACATGAGGATCTGTCGCCCCGTCTTGAGCGAGGTGACGACGATCCAGTAGAGGGGCACGGCCACGAGGAAGAGGAGAATCCCCACGGCGAGCCAGCGGAGAACGCGCCCGCTCACGAGGCAGGTTCCTCGCGGTGCAGGTAGCGGACCACGAAGACAATGAGCAGCGCGATGACGGGCAGCGAGTACATGCTGGCGGCCATGGCCATGCCCCAGCGCTGGGACTGGATGCCGAGCTCGTAGGAATACGTGGCGAAGATGTGGGTGGCCGCCCCCGGGCCCCCGCGGGTCATGATGTAGACGATGTTGAAGTCGTTGAGCGTCCAGATCGTGCTGAGCAGCGTGACGATGGCGACGACCCCCTTGATCGACGGCAGGCTCACCCGCCAGAACTGCTGCCACGCGGAGGCGCCGTCCACCGAAGCGGCGTCGTAGAGATCCTGGGGCACCGTCTGCATGGCGGCGAGGAAGGACACGCCGAAGAAGGGAAAGCCGCGCCAGACATTGGCCATGATCACGGAGAGCATGGCCAGATCCGGATTGCCCAGCCAGTGGATGCCCGCCCCGATGATGCCGAGGTCGTGGAGCCCGACGTTGAAGAGGCCGCGGTAGAGATCCAGCGCCACGTCAGCGCGATGACCACGGTGGGGATGACCCAGGGCAGGAGCAGGAACCCGCGCAGGAGCTGATTGCCGCGCACCGCCTTCTGAAGAGCCACGGCCATGACCATGCCGATCACGAGCTTGGTGCAGATCGAGCCCACCGTGTAGACCACGCTGTTCCAGGCCACGATGCGGAAGCGCGGGCTCTCGTAGAGCGCGGCGTAGTTCTTGAGCCCGACGAAGTGGGCGGGATAGCCCACCATCTTCTCGGTCAGGGAGAGCCAGATCGCGTTCAGGAAAGGATAGGCGATGAGGGCAACGATCAGGAGGGCCACCGGCGTGATCAGCGCATAACCAAGCACACGCTCCTGGACGCGATTGATCCGGAACCATGCCGGGCCCGCGGCCCGCGGCACGGTGGCTGCAGGCCGCGTGAGGACCTTACTCATCCGGTTCTGGGGGGGAGCGGCGCCGCTCCTCCCCCAGACCTCCCCACCGCATTGATCGTGCGGCTCACGACCCCAGGCTCCCCCAGCGGTACTTGGTCAAATTTTCGGCTCGCTTACTTGACGGGCAGGCGGTCGTAGATCTCCTTGATCCGCTTGTCCGCCTCCTCCACGGCCTTCTCGGGCGTCACCTTGTCCACGATCACGCGCGTCATCATGTCCGTGAGCACGTTGCTCGAGACCACTTCCGCCGCCGCTGGCGTCGTCGGGCCCGGCCAGCCCACGGGCCGTCCGAGCTTCACCGTCTCCGCGATGACCTTGCCGTCCGGCGTGTTCCAGTACTCGTGGTTGATCAGGCTCTTGAAGAGCGGCACCGCCTGCTGGAAGGAGCCCGTCATGTACGTGGTGAACTTCTCCTTGGACATGAGGCAGGCCACCAGCGCCCTCGCCTCCTTCTGCTGCTTGCCGTCCACGGGAATGCCCCAGTTCATCACGAAGGTCAGGGCGAGGTTACGCCCGGCGGGGCCCTTGGGCATGATCTTGATCGCCGTGTCCTTCCGCAACGGGTGCTTCGTCGAGTCCTCCTGAAAGAGAATGCTCGGGCCGTTGGGCGTGAAGGCGATCTTGCCCGCCATGAAGGCCTCGTTGTTCCCCGAGCCCGACCACGACAGGTAATCGAAGGCCGCGGTCTTGTCCGTCGTGTACGCCGGCGTCACCACCTTGATGGCCTGCACGGCCTTGTCCTTGGGGAGGCCGGTGAACTTTCCGCTCTTGTCCACCCACGCCGCGCCATAGGACCACAGGAGGCTCATGGCGGGATCATAGCCGTCGCCCGTCCGGTTCCACGGGAAGCCCTGGGGAAAATCCTGGAGCCCCGCCTTCTTGATCTTGACGGAGATCTCGTTGATGGCTTCCCACGTGTCGGGCGGCTGGGCGCTCACCTTCTCGAGCAGGTCCTTTCGGTAGAACAAGATCAGAGGAATCGCGTAGTGCGGCACCGCGTAGAACTTGCCGCTGAACTTGACGGCGCCCTCGGCGTTCTGGGCCAGCTCGCCGAGCTCCTTCGTCACCGTGCCCACGAGATCCGAGACGTCCGAGAGCCGGCCCAGGTTCGCGAGCCGCGCCGGCCCCACCGCGTCCAGCTCCGCCACGTCCGGCAGCGTCTTGCTCTCGATGGCCGCCGTGTACTTCGTCCACATGTCGTCGAAGGTGTAGGTTTGGATCGTCACCTCGGCGCCGATCTTCTTGCCGCACTCCTGGATGCTCGTGTCGAGGATCTTGTCGGCCGGCGGAATGTAGGTCTTGAGCCGCCAGAGCGTCATCTTCACGTCGGCCGCGGAGGCCGGCTGCAGCGCCAGGGCCAGAGCCAGGACGGCAGCGGAGAGAAGAATCCATCGAAACGCCTTGGACATGTGGGCTCTCCTTTGAGCAGAGTGCGGTGCGCCGGGTGAGGTCCTTGTAAGCGGGGCCCCCGGTATTGTCAAGAGGCCGTCTTGACAGTCCAGAGAGCGCGCCGCATCATCGAGCGCGATCATTCAGGAGGATTCGATGGCGACCTCGACCAGCACCCTCGGCATGACGCGGCTGCACCCCAAGTTCGGCGTCGAGATCAGCGGCGTGACCCTGCGCCAGCCTCTGGACGAAGGCACGTGGGCGCACATCTGGGAAGCGTTCAACGAGCATTCCCTCCTCGTCTTCCGCAACCAGCCCTTCACCGACGAGGAGCAGATGCGGTTCGCGTCCCGGTTCGGTCCCCTCGAGACCACGGTCAAGACGCTCGGCAAGGAAGACCGCCTCCATCCGAACCTGGTCGAGCTCGCCAACGTCGACGAGGACGGCAAGCTCTTGGATTGGTCCGATCGCCGCATGCTCTACCATAGCGGCAACCAGATGTGGCACACCGACTCCTCCTTCAAGCAGGTGCCCGCTCAGGCCTCCATGCTCTCCGGTCGCACGGTACCGCCCGAGGGTGGCGAGACCGAGTTCGTCTCCTGTCGCGTGGCCTGGGACACGCTGCCTCCCGAGACGCAGCGCCGGCTCGAGGGCAAGGTCGCCATCCACTCGTTTGCGTACTCGCGCGGCCTCATCGACCCGACACTGCTCGGCAAGGAGACCGAGGCCTTGTACCCGCCCGTGCGTCAGGCCCTCGTCCGCGCCAATCCCGTCAATGGCCAGAAGACCGTCTACATCGGCTCGCATGCCTCCCACATCGAGGACATGCCCCTCGACGAGGGACGCGCGATCCTGAAGGAGCTCCTCGAGATCGCCACGCGTCCGGGGAACGTCTACCAGCACCGGTGGCGCCAGCACGATCTCGTCATCTGGGACAACCGCTGCCTGCTCCACCGGGGGCGCCCCTGGGATTCCAAGCGGTACGCGCGGATCATGCACCGGACGACCGTGGCCGGCGAGGGGCCTACCGCTTGAAGGAGGACCCCCAACCTCGGCGCCGGCGGGCCCGCCTCGCGCGACCGTCGGAAACTCTTACAATTCGTGGCTGGGCACAGAATTCCCGCTCTGTAACATATCCAATCGACGCACGACTGCGGAATGGCGCACATCTTGCGCGTTGTGCCTCGGGAAGCTGACTCTGGTGTCTCCGTCGACAGGGGGGGTCATGGGCAATCTCTCGAAGATCACAGGAGCCGGGCTGGGCACGACCACCATGGCGGTGCTTCCGGCTGCCGTCGATGCGGGGACGATCTTCGAGAATGAGACTGTCACGCCGAACAACACCTTCCCGGGCCAGAGCATCAACGCAGGCGACACCTTCTTCGGAGCCAATAACGGCGGCACCGATCCGATCGACTTTCTCCACTACACGGGTCTGCCGGCCGGAGGTACCTTCGACTTCACAGTCCAACGCGACGCCTGCTGTCCACCGCCGCCCAATACTGTCCTGTTGGACGCTGCTCTCTATTCGAACGGTACGACCACGATCAACCCTCCCGCGCCGATCGACCTCGCCCAGGGCGAAACGAAGCACCTCCTGGGACAGATACCCGGGAGCGGGCAGCTCACGCTGGGACTCAAGATGCTGTCCAGCACCGACTTTGAAGGATATTCGGTCGCGCTGGCCGTCACGCCTCCGAGTCGTGTCACTCAGCCGGCAACGATCGCACTCCTGCTGGCAGGGCTGACCGGTCTGCAGCTATTGCGCCGGCGGAAGCCCCGGTAGTCCTTCACCGTCCCATCCTCGATGTCGAGCAGTTCCGGCGATCCCGACCGCTTGGTGCCGTCGGGACCCGGTGATCTGACCTTTCAAAAGCAGCTCGAAGAAAGCCAGTGGTGGTCGTCCGAGCGGATGGACGAGCACCAGCGCCGCGAGCTCGCGCGTCTCGTAACTCACGCTCTTGGCACTGTCCCCTTCCACCGTCGGCGCCTCGAGGAGGCGGGGCTCGATCCCTCCCGTCCTCTGAATGGCGAGGGGTGGAGACGCCTGCCCCCGCTCACTCGGCGGGACATCCAGCGATCGGGAGACGAGCTCTGCAGCACCAAAGTGCCGTCCGGCCACGGCAGGGTGATCACGACCAAGACGTCGGGCTCCACCGGCACACCCGTCTCGGTCCGGGGAACGATGTTCGATGCCATGGTCGGCAAGGCATTCTCGCTACGCCACTTCCTCTGGCATACCCACGACTTCTCCGGAAAGCTGGCGTCGATCCGGCGAATCAGGGGCGAGCGCTACGACTATCCGCATGGCCTGACCGAATCGCGGTGGGGCGACACGGCCACCTTTCCGTTCACGACGGGGCCCGCGGCGACCCTCAGCATCGGCGCGAGCATCGCAGAGCAAGCCGAATGGCTGGCGCGCCAAGATCCTGACTACATCCTGACCTACCCCTCGAATCTCCGGTTCCTCGCCGCCCATTGCCGGGAGCACGGCATCACTCTGCCCCACCTGGAGCATGTGATCACGATGGGCGAGGTGCTCAATCCCGAGACGCGGCATGAATGTGGCCGCGCGTGGGATGCTCCCGTCATCGACGTATACAGCGCGCAGGAGGTCGGCATCATCGCCCTCCAGTGCCCCGCTTCCGAGAGCCATCACGTCCAGTCCGAGCGCCTCTACGTCGAGGTGGTGGACGACCATGGGTCGCCCTGCGGGCCCGGTCAGACGGGCCGCCTCCTCGTGACGCCGCTTCACAACTACGCCATGCCGTTGCTGCGTTACGAGCTTGGCGACTACGCCGAGGTCGGGCCACCCTGTCCGTGCGGTCGCGGCCTGCCCGTGCTCAGCCGAATCCTCGGCCGCGAGCGCAACGCGCTCCTCGTCGCCCCCACGGGAGAGCGCTACTGGCCGGCCTTCGGCTCGCGCAAGCTGACGGAGCTCGCGCCGATCGTGCAGCATCAGTTCGTGCAGAAGAGCCTCGATCTGATCGAGGCCCGGCTCGTCACGGAACGCCCCCTGACCTCGTCCGAGGAGCGCTCCCTCCGCATCTACATCCAAACCTCGCTGCCTCATCGCTTCGCCGTCAGCTTTGCATACTGCGACGAGATCCCGCGCAACGCCTCGGGCAAGTTCGAGAATTTCGTGTGCGAGGTGACGGCGTGAAGTTCGACGAGCCGCGGCCGGCGGAGGCGGGAACGGCTCAGGGCCGCGTGGCGATCACTCGCGCGTAATCGGCGCGCTCGGCCGCGGAGGGCCCCGACACCGCGAGCGCCCCTGGCCGTCCCAGATTGGTAGTCACCTCCAGCAGGTCGATCACAAAGCCTGCATCGGTCAGCAGCCGCCTGATCTCATCGACTGAGCGCACCGGGAAGGAGCGGAAACGCTCGGCATACGCTCGCGCACGGCGGACCACCTCGTCGGGATCGAGGTCCAGCGTAGCGCGCCGTCCTTGCGCTTCCTGGCCCGCCGCCTCGGCGAAGCGTCGAGCCTGCTCGTCGTCGAAGCTGAGGGCCGTTTCGGGGGCGCCGGGCCGAAGGCGATTCGTGAAGAGGAGCTTGCCCCCGGGCCGGAGCTGACGCCGCCAGCCGGCGAAGAGGCGAGAACGGCCGTCGGGATCGAAGTTGCCCAGGAAGGAATTGGTGAAGACCACGTCCACGGGCGTCGAGGGCTCATGATCGCGGACGTCGCGGCAATGGGTCGCCATCTCCGCTCCCTGTCTCTCCGCGTACCAGCGACAAAGGGCGAGGGGAGTTTCGCACAGGTCCACGACCGCGAGCTGCAGGCGGGCGCCTTCGGTGCGGTATGCCCACAGAGCGTGTGCAGGCATCGAGTAGTCAGCGGATCCCGAGACCAGGACCTTCGGGGATTCGCCGGCGCGAGCCAGTCCTCGCAGAGTCTCGAACAGGAAGGTGGCCTGCCCACCAGAGGTCTTGGCGAGGCCCATGAGGCGCAGGTACTGCCAGAAGCCGTGATACCAGGCGCAGGTCTCCCCGCCGCCCGGTCGGGGACGGCAGTGCTCCTGGGCGAGACGACGAGAGACGGGCGCGCTCTCGGCGAGGGGTTCTTCAGGAAAGGCAGCGGTCATCTCGGCGAGTCTGGGTCGCTCAGCGCATGCGCTCACGCGTGAAGGGATGGTGAAGCGTCAATGGACGATCGCCATGGTAGCACGGCGCGTATGCTCCAGTTCAGTCGCGCGCAGGGCGAGCAGGAGATTCCTCCCGGGTGATATACTCCGCGTGCGCTGCCCAAGTCTCCCTCGTCGAGGAGGCCATCGTGGATCGAAACCCGAGCGTCGTCACCCCCGCCCGCTTCGCCCAGGGCATGACTTTCGAGCAGTACGTGGCCCATGTCGGCACCTCCGAGAATCTCCAGCGGGAAGGCAGCCAGGGTCCCACGCGCGTGGATCAGAGCGGCTTTCTGCGCGAGCGCCACCAGAAGCTCAAGCTCACCGAGGCGCAGACGGCCATGATCAAGTGGCTGGCCGCCCAGCCCGGCGGGCCCGCCAAGATCCTCGTCATCTCCGAGGAGTGGTCGTCAGACTGCCGGCGCGACGTGCCCGCTCTGGCGCGACTCGCCGAGGCCGGGGGCCTCGAGCTCCGCATCTTCGCGCGCGACGGCAAGAAGATGAGCCGGAGCAACCGGCCCATACCGGACGAGTCTCCCAACGCCGACCTCATGGCCGAGTTCCTGAACGAGAAGAGCGGCCAGACCTTCCAGTCCATTCCCGTGGCCGTCTTCTACGACAAGGACCTCCGCGAGCTCTACCGCTACATCGAGTTCCCCGTCTGCTACCACAAGGACCGGATCCGCGGCCACCAGACGGCGGCGCGCCCCGGCGAGACCCCCGAGCAGACCCAGGCCCGCGCGACCAAGGAGTTCGCGACCATGCTCGCCTCGCCCATGCTCGACGTGTGGAGCTCGGCGGCGATCGACGAGATCCTGAGCCTGCTCTACGAGCGGGCCACCGTCGGCTCACTCGCGAAATAGGAAGGGCCCGACTCGAACACGCGCATCGCGGAGGAATAGCATGCCCCCATCGCCAGCGCCGCTCACCCCACTCGACAGACGCCGATTCGTCCAGGGCGTGGCCGCTGCGGCCGCGGGCGCGGCGCTGTCGCCCCGCATACTCGGCGCCCAGGGCGCCCCGTGGGCCCAGCGCCCGCCCGGCAATCCACAGAAGCTCACCTTCGTGGTCTGGCAGTACGGCAAGATCTACGAGCAGATTGCCAAGCAGTTCGAGGACGACTGGGGCATCAAGCTCAACCAGATCATCGAGCCGAATGTCGAGCCGCAGGTGGCAAAGCTCACCACCATGTTCGGCGCGGGCGACGAGGTGGACGTCTCCCTCTCGCCCATCCAGTATCTGGCGAGCTATATCCAGCAGGGCATCGCCGTGCCCATCGACGGGCTGCCCGGCGTCGACCAGTACGTCAAGGACTTCACGCCGTTCGCGCGCGCGGCCGCGCAGCGCGACGGCAAGACGTGGGGCCTGCCGTACTTCTCCACAGCCTGGATCTTCATCTACAACGACGAGCTGCTGGGGAAGGCCGGCTTCAAGGGCAAGCCGTTCAAGAGCTATCCCGAGCTCGTCGAGCAGGCGCGCAAGGCCAAGAAGGACGGCGTGTCGAAGTATCCCATTCTCTGGATCGCCGGCGCGGGATTCGAGCAGCTGCCCGGGACCTGGTTCAATCTCACGTGGAATCGCGGGGGCGTCATCTTCGACAAGCAGCTCGCGCCGCAGCTTGGACCGGGATCGGTGGCGCGCGAGACGCTCAAGTGGTGGCAGAGCACCTTCAAGGAAGAGCTGGCCGACCCCAATTCGCTCAACCTGCGCTTCATTCCCGCCTGCAAGGCTTTCAATGCCGGCCAGCACGTCTTTCTCGGCACGCTGCACCATTACTACATCAGCCTGATCAACGATCAGGCGCAGTCGCCCATCGCCGGGAAGGGACGCGTGCTCGGACTGCCCGGCGACGGCAAGACCATCGGCTACACCATGCTCTACATCCTCACGAGCGCCACCAAGAACAAGGAATGGGCGTGGAAGCTCCAGCAGTACCTGGGCGGGCGCACCAAGAACGGCGAGTACACGCAGGCGCAGCGCCTGGCCCAGGACGCCATGCTGGCGAGCGGCTACCAGTCGGTGATGGAGAGCGATCTCCTGCGCAAGGCGTGGGCGAAGTGGGCGGATGTCCCCACCGTCCTCGACGTCTTCAAGAAGGCGACCAACTTCGCCGACGTGGTGCCGGCGGTGTCCCAGCCGTGGTACCCGCGGTGGAGCGATGCCATCAACGTGGAGCTGACGGCGTGTCTCCAGGGCAAGAGCAGCGCCGATCAGGCCTGTGACAACATGATCGCCGCGCTGGCCACGGCCAAGCGGGGCTGATGACGCCGGGAGCCGGGACAGACCGGGCGGAGAGCCCGGTCCGTCCCGGCGGCGCGCCGCGCCGGAGCGAGGTCTCCGCAGGCTGGCTCGCGTTTCTTCTCAATGTTCCCACCCTGGCGGGACTGGTTCTCGTCCTCGCCTATCCGATCTGCTTCGCGGGCTACCTCTCGTTCCACGAGGTCAGTATCCGCCACCTGCGCGCGGGCGAATTCCCGTTCGCCGGCCTGGCGAACTTCTCCCGGCTTTTCCAGGATGACGTGTTCTGGCTGTCCCTGCGGCACACCGTGGTCTTCGTGGTCGCCTCGGTGGCGCTCGAGGTCGTGATCGGCCTCGCCGTCGCGCTGACCATCAGCGACGAGCGCGTGTGGCTCTCGC
>QHSC01000080.1 GCA_003220345.1 Candidatus Rokuibacteriota bacterium
GGGAGATAAAGCCAAACCCCTTCGCATCGTTGAACCACTTCACGCTTCCCTGAGCCATTTCTACGACCTCTTTCTTTGAGGCATACCGCCTCGGTGATGCCCCGTCACCATGACGGGGGCGCCCTCCGGAATGGGAGGACAAACAAAAACGCCGCGGGACTTGAGGTCCTCGCGGCGCTGAACTCGATCTCGCGACTTCATGTTCGCTACCAATCGGTATCCGAGTGAACCTCCTACCAAGCTGTTCCCATGATACCACAGGTCAGCACGAAGGGGCCCACCACTTGCAAATTTCATGGTGCCGAAAGGGGGGATTCGCTTTGGCCGCGAACTGGAGAATCGTTCCAGGCGCGGGGGAGCAGGGGTGGGGAGGAGGTGCTGCGCGCGCTCAGCCGACGCGCGGTGCGCGCACCTCGACATCGTGGTCGGTGAACTCCCAGCGCCAGGGGCCGGTGCCCGGGATGAAAACCTGCATGAGCGCCTCTTCGGCCTGCACGGTGTGCTGCAGGTCATGCGCCGTCCACAGGTTGAGCAGCATGCTCAGCGTGACGACCCCGTACTCGGGGTGGTTGGCGACACGTTCCAGATCGGCCGGGGCGAGGGCGTGGATCAGGCGCGCGTTCTCGCGGCGCAGCTCGGCCAGGGCGTGTACATCGTCACGCGGCGAACGCTCGGGTTCCGGGTTGCTGGGCGCCGAGGGGTCGTAGGGGACAATGTCCTCACCTGCCAGCAGATTGCGCAGGCGGACCGAGAAGAGGTGGCGTTCGGTGAATAGCAGATGCGCCAGGCATTCTGCGGCTGACCATTCGCCCGGCGCGGGGGGTCGTTCGAGCACGTCCGGCGGCACACTCGCCACCAGGTGCTCCCAGCGGGCAACTGTCGTCGACATGACCGATCGTGCCGCGTCCAGCGTGTTTCCCATGTTCAGGCACCTCCGTTCCGCTGGCTAGCGGAGCCGTACCGCGCCCGAGTTTTCACGATCAGAGGACACGAAGCGCGACGCCCGCTTAGCGATTCATGGTGCCGAAGGGGGGACTCGAACCCCCACGGGTTGCCCCACACGCCCCTCAAACGTGCGCGTCTGCCAATTCCGCCACTTCGGCGCCAGCGAGGGGTGAGTATGCCCGGGCCCCTTCGGCCTTGTCAATGAGTCCAGGACGTCGAATGAGCCCAGGACGTCGAATGACCGCAGGACGTCACCAGCCCAGCCGCTCACGCCAGAGGAGCGCGCGCCCAACAGCAGGACGGATCACCGGCCAACACGAATGGCGCGTCCAACTCCAGACTGGCGAAGCCGGGGATCGAGGGCGTCCCGGATCCCCTCGCCCACGAGGTTGTAGGAGAGAACCGTGATCAGAATCGCCAACCCGGGGTAGAGGGTGAGCCACCAGGCGTAGGTGATCAGGTCTTTGCCGTCGTTGAGGATATTGCCCCAGGTCGCATAGGGGGGCTGGACGCCCAGGCCGAGAAAGGACAGCCCGGACTCGGTCAGGATGGCGGCGGGAATGCCGAGTGTCATGGCCACGAGCACCGGCGCCATGGCGTTGGGCAGGATATGCCTGAAGATCACGCGCAATGCCCCCGCTCCGATCGACTCCGACCAGATGACGAACTCGCGCTCGCGCAGGGCGAGGAACTCCGCGCGCACCAGCCGCGTCACCCCCATCCATCCCGTGAGGCCGATGACGGCCATGATGGTCCAGATCGAGGGCTTGAGAAAGGCGAGCACGGCCAGGAGCAGGAAGAAGCGCGGGAAGACGAGCATGAGGTCCACGAGCCGCATGATGGTGGCGTCCACGACGCCGCCGTGATAGCCCGCGGCGGCCCCGAGCAGGATGCCGATCAGGGTGGCGATGCCCACGGAGACGAATCCCACAGCCAGGGAGATGCGGGAGCCGTGGAGCAGGCGCGAGAGCACATCGCGCCCGATCTGATCGGTGCCGAGCCAGTGCTTGGCGGAGGGACGGGTCAGGATCTTCTTCATGTCGGGCTTGTTGGGGTCCCATGGGGCGAGGGCGGGCGCGCACACCGCGATGGCGATGAGGATCCCCACCACCACGGCCCCGCCGCACGCTAGCTGGTTGCGTGAGAAGGTCCGCCAGAAAAGGCGAAGCTCGCCGCGCCGCGAGCGAGCCGGGCCCGGCACGTCAGCGCCGCCGACGCCGGGACGAGAAGCGGATGCGTGGATCCACCACCCCGTACGCGAGATCGGCGAAGAGGTTGGCGAGAAGCGTCAGGCTCGCCACGATGACGAGATTGCCCATGATGACGGGGTAGTCGCGCGCGAACACCGACTGGACCATGAGCTGCCCCATGCCCGGGATGGCGAAGATGCTCTCGATGATGATGCTGCCGCCGATGAGACCGGGCAGGGAGAGCCCGAGGATGGTGACCACGGGCAGGAGCGCGTTGCGAAGGGCGTGCTTGCCGATGACCACGGGCTCGGCCAGTCCCTTGGCGCGGGCGGTCTGGACATAGTCCTGACGGATCACCTCGAGCATGCTCTGGCGCATGTAGCGCGAGAGTCCCGCGAGACCGCCGAAGGCAGCCACGGCCACGGGCAGGAAGAGATGGCTCACGAAGTCCCACTGCTGGCGCCAGAAGGTCATGTACTCGTAGTTGAGCGACCGGAGCCCGGAAATCGGCAACCAATCGAGGTTGACCCCGAAGAGGATCATCAGGAGCAAGGCCAGCCAGAAGTCGGGCGTGGCGAAGCCGATGAAGACGAAGATCGTCGTGATCTTGTCGAAGAGCGAGTATTGCCGCGTGGCCGAGGCGACCCCGATGGGAATGGCCAGGGTGAAGATGATCAGGAGCTGGAGGATGTTCAGGAAGAGCGTGATGGGCAGGCGCTCGCCGATCTTCGCCAGGACGGGCCTCGCGTCGGGCTGGAAGGAGCGGCCGAAGTCCAGGCGAACGATCCGGCTCAGCCATCTCCAGTACTGGACGTGAAAGGGCTTGTCGAGACCGAACTCCTCGTTGAGCTTCTGAACGAGCTTGGGGTCCTGCCCCGTTTCCTCGCTGCGAAGGTAGTCGAAGGGCCCGCCCGGGGCCAGCTGGATGACGAGGAAGGAGATGAAGGTGATCCCGATGAGGAGCGGGATCGCCAGCACCAGCCGGCGGAGGGCGAAGAGGGCCATCTAGGGCGAAGCGTACCGCTGCAGCGACTTCGGCACGAACCAGTCGATGAAGTTGTAGTCGATGCCGGCCGGCTCGACCTTGATGCCCCGCATGCGTGAGGTGACCACGGGCAAGGTCTCCCGGAAGTACAGGAACACATACGGCTGGTCCTCGGCCAGGATCTGCTGGATCCGGTGATACGTGGCCACGCGCTCCTGCTGGTGGCAGGTGGCCCGGCCCTTTTCGAGCAGCGCATCGACCTCGGGGTTCGCGTAGGAGAAGGAGTTGAGCTGGTCGGGACCGTTCTGGGTGGAATGCCACACCGCGTACTGGTCGGGGTCGACCCCCGTCCCCCAGCCGAGCACGATGGCGTCGAAGCGCTTCTGCTTGATGTATTCCTTGAGGAGGGCGGCCCACTCGATGGTCTGGATATCCGTCTGGACGCCGATCTCCTTGAGCCGCTGCTGGATGATCTCGGCGACCTTCTTGCGCTCCTCGTTGCCCTGATTGGTCCGGATGGTGAAGCTGAACGGCTGCCCCTCCTTGTTTCGGAGGATCCCGTCCCCGTTCCGATCGGTCCACCCCGCCGCGGCCAGGAGCGCCCTCGCCTTGGTCGGGCTGAACTCGTAGCGCTTGACCTTGTCGGTATAGGCCCAGGTGCCAGGTCGATACGGCCCCGTCGCCTCGCGCCCCAACCCCATCACCACGCCCTCGATCAGCTCCGCCTTGTTGATGGCGTGCGCGAAGGCCTGCCGGACGCGCCGATCCTTGAATCTCTCGTCCTTCAAGTTGAACCCGAGGTACGTATAGCGGTTGGCCGCGTAGTGATACTTGTTGTAGTCCTTGTTGAAGGCCGGGTAGCCCGTCTGGCGCTCGTACTGGATGGCCGTGAGCTCGGCCATGTCCACGCCCTTGGCCTTGAGCTCGAGAAAGATGGTCGCCTGGCTGGGAATGATGCGGTAGACGATGCGGCCGATGTAGGGCCGTCCCTCGATGTAGTAATCTTTGGTCGGCACCAGCACGACCTTCTCGCCGCTCTTCCACTCGTGGAACCGGTACGGCCCCGTGCCCACGGGCTTCAGGTTCTGGGGCGCCTCGCGGAGCTTGCCCTCCTCGACGGCCTTCTCGAGCAGGTGCCTGGGTAGCATGGACTGGCCCCAGCTCCCCAGCGCCTTGGCGAAGGGCTGGGCATACGTGACGCGCACCGTGTACGGGTCGAGGGCCTGCACCTCCTTGACGGGCTCGAAGTCGTCTCGATAGGCCGTGGGCGTCTTGGGGTTCATCATGGCTTTGTACGTGAAGATCACGTCGTCCGCCGTGAAGGGACGACCGTCGTGCCACTTCACGTTCTTTCTGAGCTTGAAGGTCAAGGTCAGGCAGTCCTTGCTGAAGTGCCAGGATTCCGCGATCGAGGGCGCCCAGTTGAGGTCCTTGTCGAGCTGGACGAGCCCGTCGTAGATGAGGTTGCCGACCGTGTGCGACGCGCTGTCCGAGGTGATATTGGGTATGAGGCCCGTGATGTCGCCGATCGAAGCGTGGACGAAAGTGTCGCCGGCCGCCGGCTTCTCGCCGGCCCCGGCCGCGTCCTGAGCCGCGACCTCGCTCACGCGCGCGTCACGGCCCTCGAAGGCTGCGAGGGCAACCAGCGTGGCGAGCGCGATCAGGGCAGCCGCCCGCAGGGTGCGCATCACTTCTTCTCCGGTGTCTGAACGGGCGCGGGGGCGGGCGCGGGCGTGCCGTCGGTGCGGGCGGGCGCGGAGGCGGGCATGATCGTGCTCGCCTTCTTGTGCGCGAGGACGGCCAGGGAGAACGAGGTGACCATGAAGATGACGGCGACCGCCGTGGTGATCTTGCCGAGCACCGTCGGCGTGCCCATGGAGCCGAACACGGCCTGGCTGCCGCTGCCCCCGAAGGCCGAGCCGATGTCCGCGCCCTTGCCTGCCTGCAGCAGCACCAGCCCGATGATGATCAAGCTGACGATGACGTGGATGATGACGACGAAGGTGAACATGCCCCGGTCACTCCTTTGCTGGGCCACCCTTGGCGGCCGACTTCCTGGCGATGGTGATGAAGCCTGGTGCCTGCAGGGAGGCGCCGCCGACGAGCGCGCCGTCGATGTCGGGCTCCTGGGTGAGGGCCGCCGCATTGTCGGCCTTCACGCTGCCGCCGTAGAGGATCCGGAGCGACTGCGCGACTTCCTTGGAGGCGAGCTCGGAGACGAGGCCGCGGAGATAGCCGTGCACTTCCGCGGCCTGCGCGGGGGTGGCGTTGACGCCCGTGCCGATGGCCCACACCGGCTCATAGGCGAGCAGGCACCGCTCCATCTGAGGGGAGCCGAGGCCGGCGAGGCCGGCGCGGAGCTGGCCCTCGACCACGGTGAAGGTCAGCCCCTGCCGCCGCTCTTCGGCCGTCTCTCCCACGCAGAGGAGCGGGGTGAGCCCGTGCCGGAGCGCCGCCGCCACCTTGCGGTTGATCTCCTCGTCGGTCTCGCGGAAGAGATGACGCCGCTCGGAGTGACCGAGGATGACGAGACGGCAACGGAGCTCCACGAGCATGACGGGGGAGATCTCGCCCGTGAAGGCGCCCTTGTCCTCCCAGTGGGCGTTCTGCGCTCCCCAGCCGATGGGCGAGCCCGCGAGGACCTCAGCCACCGCGGGCAGCGCAGTGAAGGGCGGACAGACCACCACTTCCACCCCGCGCGGCCGCTTGAGCCCGTCGCGCACGGCGAGGGCGAGCTCCCGCGCTTCGGCGATTCCCCCGTGCATCTTCCAGTTGCCGACGACGAGGGGCGTCCGCATCAGGCCGCCTCGTCGAGAGCGGCCACACCCGGCAGCGTCCGCCCCTCGAGGAACTCGAGAAAGGCCCCGCCTGCCGTCGAGATGTAGCCGATCCTCTCCGCCACCCCCGCCTGATGGACGGCCGCGATGGTGTCACCGCCCCCGATGACGGAGAAGGCGGCGGAGCTCGCCACCGCGCGAGCCGTGCCGAGGGTGCCCGCGGAGAAGGGCGCCTTCTCGAAGACGCCCAGCGGCCCATTCCACACGATGGTCCGGGCGGAGGCCAGGGTGGCCGCGAACTGGGCGACGGTGACGGGACCGATGTCGAGCCCCATGAGGTCGCGGGGCATCTCTCGGACGCTCGCCACGCGAATGCCCGCCACGCTGTCCGGGCCCGGCGCTACCACGAGGTCCACGGGCAATCGCACACGCACGCCGAGGGCGCGGGCGCGCCCGAGGATCGCCCGGGCGGCTTCGACCCGGTCGGGCTCGAGAAGCGAGCGCCCCACACCGTGCCCGAGGGCGACGAGAAAGGTATAGGCCATGCCGCCGCCGATGAGGACGGCGTCGACGCGCGCGAGCAGATGCTCGACGAGGCCGAGCTTGTCGGAGACCTTGGCGCCGCCCAGCACGGCCATGAAGGGACGCTCGGGGCTCTCGAAGATGCGCCCGAGGGCCTCGAGCTCGCGCGCCATGAGAAGACCCGCCGCCGCGGGATGCAGGATGCGAGCGATCCCCTCCGTGGAGGCATGGGCGCGATGGGCGGCGGCGAAGGCGTCATTCACATAGACGTCGGCCAGGGAGGCGAGCCGGCGCGCGAAGCCGGGATCGTTGGCCTCCTCCTCGGCGTGAAAGCGCAGGTTCTCGAGCAGCACCACCTCGCCCGGCTTGAGGGCGGCCGCGGCGGCCTCGACCTCGGGCCCGACGCAATCGGGCAGGAGAGGAACGGGGCGGCCGAGCAGCTCCTCGAGCTTGATCGCGACCGGGCGGAGCGAATAGTGGGGGTCTGGTGTGCCCTTGGGGCGCCCGAGATGTGAGGCGAGCAGGACGGCAGCGCCCGCCTTGAGACACAGCTCGATGGTGGGGAGGGCGGCGCGTATGCGCGTGTCTTCGGCGACGCGCCCGTCCTCCAGCGGGACATTGAAGTCCACGCGGAGGAACACGCGCTTTCCCGCGAGCTCCACGCGATCGACGGTGAGCTTCGACAAGCTAGAGCGACTTCGACATGTACCGGATAAGGTCTTTCACCCGATTCGAGTAGCCCCACTCGTTGTCGTACCACGCGAGGACCTTGACCATGCTGCCGTCGATGACCGCGGTCGAGGCGAGGTCCACGATGGAGGAGTGCGGGTTGCCGTTGAAGTCCACGGAGACGAGCTCCTCATCCGTGGCGTCGAGGATGCCGTGCAAAGGCCCGCTCGCCGCGGCCCGGAAGGCGTCGTTGACCGCCTGGGCGCTCGCCGGCTTCTCGAGCTCGGCGGTGAGGTCGACCACGGAGACATTGGCGGTGGGCACGCGGATAGCGAGCCCGTCGAGCTTGCCCTTGAGCTGGGGCAGCACGAGCCCCACCGCGGTGGCCGCGCCCGTGGTCGTCGGGATCATGCTCACCGCGCCGGCGCGCGCGCGGCGGAGATCCTTGTGCGGGAAGTCGTGGATGGGCTGGTCATTGGTGTAGGAATGCACGGTGGACGCGAAGCCCCGCTTGATGCCGAAATTGTCGAGCAGCACCTTGGCCACGGTGGCGAGGCAATTGGTCGTGCACGAGGCGTTCGAGACGAGCTCATGACGGGCGGGATCGTACTTCTGCTCGTTGACCCCCAGGACGATCGTGATGTCCGGATCCTTGGCGGGCGCCGTGATCACCACCTTCTTGGCCCCGGCCTGGAGGTGCTTGGTCGTGGTCGCCTTGTCCCGGAAGACGCCGGTGGACTCGACCACGATGTCCACCCCGAGCTCGCTCCAGGGCAATGCCGCGGGGTCCTTGGCGGAGCACACGCGCACCTCGCGGCCATTGACGAAGATGGCCTCGCCCTTGTGGGTGACCTCGGCGTTGAGGATGCCGTGGACGGAGTCGTACTTGAGCAGGTGGGCCAGGGTCTTGGCATCCGCCAGGTCATTGACGGCGACCACCTCGAGCTCCGGCGCCGTGAGCGCCGCGCGGAAAAAGACCCGGCCGATACGCCCGAATCCGTTGACGCCGACTCGCACACCCATGATGGACTCCTTGATGGTGATAATTGAGGATTGGCGATGACTTCCGCCTACTGGGACCCTGATTATAGGGGCCAAGCGCGGGGGGGCGCAAGCATCTACCGGGCACGGTACGGGGCCAAGTTCCGAGCCACATCTGCTCAGCCCTCGCCTAGGGCTTTTCCCTCAGCTCGAACCACCACGCCCGAGGGAGCCGGCAACGCGAGGCGTACGTAGGTGTACGTTGAGCGTTGCTGGCGACCGAGAACGCGGCCGTTCGAGCCGAGCCGCTCTGCCGCGAGGCGAGAGCTAAATAGAACTGGCGAAGGAAATTGGCCGCGTAACCTGCCCGGGTCAGTCGACCCGCGCGACTGTCAGCACCCCCACCGCGGCCGCGCCCGCGCGGGTCAGGCAGCGGGCGCATTCTCCCGCCGTGGCTCCCGTGGTCAGAATGTCGTCGACGAGCAGCACGTGACGGCCGACGATGAGCTCAGGCCGGCGCGCGACGAAGGCGCCCCGGACGTTCTGGCGGCGGGCCGCGGCGTCGAGGTCGGTTTGCGGCGCGGTGGCCGTCGCTCGGCCGAGCGCATCGAGGGCAACGGGTACGCCCCAGACCTGCCCGAGGCGCGTGGCGAGAAGGGCCGACTGGTTGTAGCCACGCGCTCGCTCGCGGCGCGCGTGGAGCGGTACGGGCACGAGCAGATCGGGCGCGGCTCCCGGCAGCGCCCCCAGGCCGAGCTCGGCCAGCAGCTCGGCGAGCGGGGCCGCCAGGGCGCGGCGGCCGCCGAACTTGAAGGCGTGAAGCGCCTCCCGCGCGATGGGTCCATAGCGCACCGCTGCCCGCGCATACGAAAATGGCCTCCGTCGCGTCCGGCACTCGCCGCAGAGCCCCTCGATGGACAGCGCGACGCCGCAGCGTCGGCACCATGGAGGCGCGAGGCGCTCGAGACCCTGCCAGCATGTCCCGCACAGCGGATCGCGGCGGCCCGCCCCGAGCGGCGCCTGACACACGGGACAGAAGGGTGGGAAAAGCAGGTCGAGGGCGGCCGTGAGCCATGGCCAGACGTGGGAAGGCTTCGGAAGGGGGACGGAGCCCTCTTCCGAGCTACCTAGGGGCGCGACGTGTTCCAGCGCCGGCACGACGGGCAGCGCTCGATCCATCGGCCGTGCTCCGCGCCGCAGGAGGCGCAGCGGTGCGGCCACTCGAAGGTGCCGGTGGACTGGAGCGCGCGGCGGTACTCCAGCAAGGCCTCCGCCGGCTGTCCCCGGCGCTCGAAGATGGCCCCCAGGTAGGCGTGCAGGCCCGGAAGGTCCGGGGCGCGCACCTCCACCTTCTGGAACTGGTCGGCCGCCTCGTCGAGCATGGCGAGCTCGAAGTAAACGCGGCCGAGGGCGAAGGCGAGGGCGAGGCTTTCCGGAGCGCGGGCGCTCGCATCCTGGTAGAGGGCGATCATCCGGGTGGGCCGCCCTCCGTCGCGATAGAGCTGCTCGACGCGCGCCAGGAGGGGCAGCGCGGGATTCGTTTCGAGCGCACGCTCCCAGACGCGGAGCGCCTCTCGACTGTCACCGCTCCGGAGATGCGCGTCGCCCAGGGCCACGGTGGCGGGGAGGAAGTCCGGCTCCGCGCGCAGCGCCTCGCGGAAGCGGCCGATGGCGGGCTGAATCTGCCCCTGCCCCAGGAGCGATCGGCCGAGCTCGAAGTAGATCCCCGCCAGCCAGGCCTGCTCGGTCGATCGCTCGGCGGGGCTGGCGGATGCCTCGAGGCGCTCCTGAGCCTGCAGGGCGCGCGTCCAGTCCCCGCGCTCCGCGCTCAGATCGCGGAGCGCGCGCATGGCGGTCAGGTGGTCCGGCGCCTTGACGAGCAGCCGCTCGAGCATGGCGGCTGCGTCGTCGGGCCGGCCCGCGCGCCGGTAGTCTTCCGCAGTCGCCAGCACGAGCTCGGGACGGTCGTCCGTGCGAAGCGCGTCGAGGTGGTGCACGAGGGCACCATGGGCGTCGCCGCGCTCGAGGGCCATCTCTCCCAGGCGCGCGTGGGCCTGGGCGTGATCGGGGAACCGCTTCAGGAGCTCGCCATAGGCCTGGATAGCCGCCTCCGGCCGACCGGAGAGCTGGGCATCTACGCCGCGGTGGTAGAGATCGTCGAGCGATTCCGATCGCCGCGCGTCGCGGGTGCGCTGATAGTCGGCGTAGGTCCGGCGAAGATCCCGGGCGAGTCCGAACAGGAAGGCGAAAACGGACCCCGCGAGAAAGGCGCCCACCACGAGGGCGACCAGGGGGACGTCCCAGGCCCAGTCCGTGGACAGCGCAACACGGACACGGGTGGCATTCACCGAGGCGAGATACGCGACAGCCGCCCCGAACGCCAAGGCCACGAAGACGCCGGAGCGAACGGACACGGCGGTGGGCGAGGGTACCCGCGCTATCCCGCGGCCGTGCGCTCTTCTTCTTCGACGGCCCGCTGGCAGTCGATGCAGTAGCGGGCGAAGGGCAGCGCCTCGAGGCGCTTGTCCGCGATGGCCTCGCCGCAGCGCTCGCAATCTCCGTAGCTGCCCTCATCGAGCTTCTGCAGCGCGGAGACGACTTCTTTCAGGAGTCGCTGCGTGCCGTTGCCGAGCTCGAAGAGAAACTCGCGGTTATAGGACGTCGCGGCCTGGTCCCCGAGGTCCTTCGTCGAATCGTCATCCGGGCCCTTGCCGTAGAGCACGTTCTTGCCCACTTCTTCGACGAGCTCACGGTGCTTCTCCTCCAGCTTCTTCCGGAACTGCGCGACACGATCCTTCTTCATCACTGTCTCCTCCACGACACGGCGAACGATTCGCCGGAATTAGACGCGAAGGCTACCACGCCCTCCGAGGGAAATCAATCGCGCGGCCGCGCCCCGACCTCGACGGAGAGGAGCGGCGCGTCTCCCCACAGGCGCTCGAGCGCGTAGAACTGGCGAGTCTCTTCGAGAAACACGTGCACGACCACGTCGACGTAGTCCAGGAGCACCCAGCCGCTCTCCGCGCCGCCTTCCTGGTGGCGAGGTCGCGAGCCCTCGGCCTTGAGGGCGGCCCGGACGGCGTCCACGATGGTGTCGGCCTGGGTCGTCGAGCGCGCGCTGCACACGATGAAGAAATCGGCCACCGTGGACAGGCCCTGCAGGTCGAGCACGACGAGGTTCTCAGCGTTCTTGTCGAGGGCGGCTTTGGCGGCGAGACGCGCGGTGGCCTCCGCGGACAGGGCGACCATCAGGCTCCGGGTCCGTAGAGGCCGTGCGCGCGGATGTACGCCGCCACCGCTTCCGGCATGCGATAGGCCAGGCTGCGTCCTTCGCGAGCCCGCCGGCGCAAGTCGGAGCCCGAGATGGGCAGAGAAGCCGCGCGATGGAGAATCGGGCCGTCCGGGGCGCCGAAGGCGCCCAGCCCGAGCTCGGCGAGCACCTTCTGGGCCGCGGGAGCGTCGGGGTCGAAGTCGGCGCCCGTGCGCGGCACCACCACGAGCCGGGCGAGCCGGGCGACCTGGCGCGGCTCGCGCCAGCTCAGCAGATCGAGGAAGGTCTCCGAGCCGATGAGCAGGAAGAGCTCGCCTTCCGAGGCCAGCGCGCTCAGGGTGTCCACCGTGTACGACGGACCGGACCGGCGCAGCTCGATGTCGGAGACGGCGAAGCGCGGATGCTCGTGGACGGCGAGGGCGGTCATCCGATAGCGATGCTCGACCGCCGCCAGCTCGGAGGCGGGCTTGTGGGGCGGCTGGGCCGCCGGCACGAAAAGGACCCGGTCGAGGCGGAGCGCTTCACAGATGTCGTCGGCGAGAAGGAGGTGTCCGAAGTGGATGGGGTTGAAGGAGCCTCCGAAGACGCCGACCGTGGGCACCGGTACCGCTACTCCCGCACCTGGCCGTCACCCATGACGACGAACTTGGTCGTGGTCAGCTCCCGCACGCCCACCGGCCCGCGCGCGTGCAGCCGCGATGTCGAGATCCCCATCTCCGCCCCCATGCCGAACTGCGAGCCGTCGACGAGGCGCGTGGAGGCATTGACGACCACGGCCGCCGCGTCGATCTCCTGGGTGAAGCGCCGCGCGCGGCGGAGGTCCGAGGTGACGATCGCCTCCGCGAGCCCCGAGCCATGGCGCCGGATATGGTCGACGGCCTCCTCGAAGCTCGCCACCACCCGCACGGCCAGGATGTAGTCGAGGTACTCCGTGTCCCAGTCGCTCTCCGCGGCCGGCCGCGCCGCGGGCACCAGCGCGCGCGTGCGCTCGCAGCCGCGCAGCTCCACGCCCGCGGCCTGGAGGCGGACGGCCGCCGCGGGCAGGAAGCCCTCGGCCACCGCCGCGTGGACGAGGAGTGTCTCCGCCGAGTTGCACACGCTTACCCGCTGCGCCTTCGCGTTCACCACGATCGCCGCGGCCATCTCCAGATCGGCGCTCTCATCGACGTAGACGTGACACAGGCCCCTGTCGTGCTTGAGCACGGGCACCGTGGCCTTCTCGGCGACGAGGCGCACGAACTCCTCCCCCCCGCGAGGAATGATGAGGTCGATGTACCGGTCGAGGGTGAGCATGCTCATCACGGCCGCGCGGTCAGCGGTGTCCAGGACCTGCACGGCCTCCGCGGGAAGGCCGGTCTTCTCCACCGCCCTCGCCAGCACCTGGGTGATGGCCGTGTTGGAGTCGAGCGCCTCGCTCCCGCCTCGCAGGAGCACCGCGTTGCCCGACTTCAGGCAGAGCCCGGCCGCATCCGCCGTCACGTTGGGACGGGACTCGTAGATGAACCCGACGACGCCGAGAGGGACACGCACCCGCGAGATCTCGAGGCCATTGGGCCGCCTCCACGCGTCCACGGTCTCCCCCACCGGATCCGGGAGGGCCGCGATCTGGCGCAGGCCCGTCGCCATCTCCGCGATGCGGGCCTCCGTCAGGGTCAGGCGATCGAGAAAGGCGCGGGTCAGCCCCGCCGCGCGCCCGCGCTCGAGGTCGCCGCGATTCGCCTCGATGATGGCCGCCGTCTTCTCCTCGAGCCCGCGCGCCATCTGCTGGAGCGCCTCGTCCTTGGTCCGGGTCGAGGCGAGAGCGAGGGCCCGGGCCGCTGCCTTGGCCGCCCGCGCCTTGCCGGTGACGTGCGCCGCCGCGTCCATGATCAGCATCCTCCCGGGCCGGTCAGGACCACCAGGTTGTCCCGATGGATGACCTCGGCCAGCCCCTTGTAGCCCAACGCCTTCTCGATCTCGGCCGTCTTGGCGCCGCGGATCTTGCGCAGCTCCCCGGCGTCATAGTTGACGAGCCCCCGCGCGAACTCCGGACCATCCGGCTCGGCCAGCGCGACCACTTCACCCGCGCTGAAATCGCCCTCGACGCTGACGAGGCCCGAGGGAAGGAGGCTCTTGCCCCTCTCAGTTAAGGCCTTCCGCGCGCCCGCGTCAACCGTGAGCCGGCCCTGGGGAGGGACCGCGAAGGCGATCCAGCGCTTCCGGGCGGCGAGACGATCGTCGCGAGGGAGAAAATACGTGCCCACGGGCTCGCCGCGGATCAGTCGACCGAGCGTTCCCGGATCGCGACCGCTGGCGATGACCATGCCGATGCCGGACGCGGCGGCCTTCTGGGCCGCCTCCAGCTTGGTGCTCATGCCGCCCACGGAGACGCGCCCCGCCTCGTCGAAGACGAAGCGTTGCACCTCCTCGGTCACGGCCTCGACGGTCTCGAGGCGCCGGGCCGCGGGATCGCGGCGCGGATCGCCCGTGTAGAGGCCATCCACGTCCGTGAGCAGGACGAGCAGCTGGGCGTCGATCAGGTGCGCCACGAGGGCGGCCAGATTGTCGTTGTCGCCCACCTTGATCTCGTCGACGGCCACCGTGTCGTTCTCGTTCACGATGGGCAGCACGCCGAAGTCGAGGAGGGCGAGGAGGGTGTTGCGCGCGTTCAGGTAGCGGCCGCGATCGCTGATGTCCTGCCCCGTGAGCAGGACCTGGCCGACCTTGATGCCGTGACGTTTGAAGGCCTGCTCGTAGTGCCACATGAGAGAGGACTGGCCCACGGCGGCGGCCGCCTGCTTCTCGGGAATGGAGCGGGGCCCGCGGGAGAGCCCCAGGCGCGCCGAGCCCGCCACGATGGCGCCCGAGGTGACGAGGGCGACCTCGCGGCGATCGGCCACGAGGGCGGCGATGTCGGTGGCGAGGGCGCCGAGGCGCTTGCCGTCCAGGCCCTCGCCGGGGCTCGTGATCAGGCCGCTTCCGACCTTGACCACGAGCCGGCGCGCCTTGGTCAGCGCCCGGCGCGCGCCCATGTTCCCTTCGCGAGCAGCATGCTGATGTCGCGCACGAGCTCGGGCAGCCCGAGCCCGGTGACGGAGGAGATCGCGTGGAAGGGCAGGCCCTCGGCGCGGCAGAAGCGCTCGAGGGCGGCCCGCCGCGCCGCGGTGTCCGGCAGCTCGGCCTTGCTGCCCGCCACGATCTGTGGCCGCGCCGCCAGCTCCGCGGAATACTCCGCGAGCTCCCGCTGGATGGCGCGCCAGTCCTCGACGGGATCGCGCTCGAGACCGGGATCGAGATCCACGAGATGCACGAGCACGCGGGTTCGCTCGGTGTGACGGAGAAACCGGATGCCCAGACCCTTCCCCTCGGCGGCGCCCGCGATGAGCCCCGGGAGGTCGGCGATCACGAAGGTGCGGTCCTCGTCCACGCGCACGATGCCCAGCGTCGGCTGCAGCGTGGTGAACGGGTAGTCGGCGATCTTGGGCTTGGCCGCCGACAGCCGGGACACGAGCGTGGACTTGCCGGCGTTGGGAAAGCCGATCACGCCCACATCGGCCAGGAGCTTGAGCTCGAGATGGATCCAGCGCTCCTCGCCGGGGCGCCCGAGGTCAGCGCGCCGCGGGGCCCGATTGGTCGAGCTGACGAAGCGCGCGTTGCCCCGACCGCCGCGCGCCCCCCGGGCCACCATCACGCGCTGAGCCCCCGAGGTGAGATCGCCCAGCTGCTCGCCCGTGTCGCGGTCGGAGACGACGGTACCAAGGGGCACGCGCAGGATGGTGTCCTCACCGGAGGCGCCGTGCTTGGTCGAGCCCTTGCCGTGCTGTCCGCGCTCCGCCGTGTAGTGGCGCTGATAGTGAAAATCGAGCAGGGTAGTGATGGCGGGGTCGGCTTCGAGAAAAATGCTCCCCCCGTCGCCGCCGTCGCCGCCGTCGGGCCCGCCGCGCGGGACATACGCCTCACGACGGAAGCTGACGCAGCCTGCCCCTCCGTCGCCGCCCTTGACGAAGACATCGATCTCGTCGACGAACATCGGAGGTCCCGGGGGGCCCGGGTGAGGTTAGGCGGGCTGCTGGGCGATGCTGACGTACTTGTCGTCGCCCTTGCGCTCGAAGCGGACGTATCCGTCGGAGGTGGCGAACAGCGTGTGGTCGGTGCCGAGCCCGACATTGGACCCCGGCTTGAACCGGGTGCCACGCTGCCGCACGATGATGCTGCCGGCGGTCACGAACTGCCCGCCGAAGCGCTTGACGCCGAGCCGCTGGGCATTGGAATCGCGGCCGTTGCGAGAGCTGCCGACGCCCTTCTTGTGTGCCATGTCGCTATGCCTCGATCTTGGTGATGCGGACCGCCGTCATGATCTGCCGGTGCCCGCGCTTCCGCCGGTAGTTCTTCCGTCGCTTGAACTTGACCACGAGGACCTTGGCGCCCTTCTTCTCGGCCACGACCTCGCCGGTGACCCTGGCCGAGGCGAGGGCCTGAGGCTCGGCCGTCACCTGCCCGTCCTTGGTGACGAGCAGCACGTGCTTGAACTCGACCGAGGCGCCGGCCGACTTGGCCAGTCGCTCGACCTTGATCACCTGCCCCGGGGTCACCCGATACTGCTTGCCGCCCGTCGCGATCACCGCTTCCATGAGCCGCTGGCCTCTTCCTTTACGTTAATGGATGGTGCCCCGTGAACTGACGCGAGCGCTCATCAAACCACACACGCGGCACGAAAGTCAAGCATGACGGCACCTTAGCCGGTGTCAGGCAGCTTCGAGATAGCGGGCCAGGCGTTCGCGAAGGAAGAGGCGCGAGCGGTGCACACGAGACTTCACGGCGGGCAGGCTGATGTGTAGGGTCTCGGCGATCTCCGGATTCGAGAGCCCCTCGACATCGTGCATGAGAAACGCCGTTCGATAGTCCGTGGGCAGATCGTTGATGGCCGTGGTCAGCACCGTCCGCAGCTCCGTCTGCAGCGCGGGCTCCTCGACCTTCCCCGACCAGTCCGCCACCGGCTCGATATACGGGCGCTGCTCGTCGACTCCGGGCGAGAGGGCATCCCATGACACTTCCTGGCGCCGGCTCTTCCGCGTGCGCAGCTTCTGGTAGGCGGCGTTGGCGGTGATGCGATAGACCCAGCTGCCGAAGGCCGACTCGCCCTTGAAGGTGTCGATCTTCCGGGCCGCCGTCCATAGCGCATCCTGGACCACCTCTTCAGCGTCCTGCTCGTTGCCGGTGATACGAATGGCCAGGCGATAGACGCGATCGCCGTACGTATCGAGCAAGTGCTCGGTCGCGTCCTCATCGCCGCGGCGTAGACCCGCCACGAGCGCGGCGTCACGGTCGACGCGCACTGTGCCGGTAGGAACCTGCTTTTCGGGCTCAGCCATCGCTTCCGCCTGGGGCGCGCTCATCGAATCTCCCCGGTGCCCGTGGGGGCACGTCCTCTCTTCCTCTGGTCAGGGCCTTGAATCAGGATTTCGCATACAGCGTCAGGTGCTGCTTCAGCTCGTCCACGCACTTTTCCATGACCCCGATGTCCTTGGTCACTTTGGTCATGAGGATGGCGCCTTCGAGGGCGGCCACGAGGAAATGCGCGGCCCGCTCCGGGTTGCAGTCGGCCCGGAGCTCCCCTCGTGCCTGCCCCCGCGCCAATGCCTCGGTGAGCGTGCGCCGCCACTCCGCGAAGATCTGGGCCAGCCGCTGCCGGAACCCCTCGTGCACGTCGGACAGCTCGGAGGCGAGATTGCCCATGGGGCAGCCGCCGACGCAGTTCCGCTGGCGCTGATTGTCCAGCACGAGATCGAGGAAACCCTCGATCTGACCCATGACGTCGGGCTCGGGATCGGCGAAGGCTGGCTCGAGGGTTCGCGCGAGAAAGGCCGTCACGAGGCGCTCGATGATGGCGTAGCCGAGGTCTTCCTTGCTCCTGAAGTGGTAGTAGAAGTTGCCCTTGCCCACCCCGCTCTCACGCAGCACGTCGTCCAGCGACGTGCAGTGATAGCCCTGAAGGTGGATGAGACGGCTCGCCGCGTCTAGGATCTGGTCCCGCGTGGCGGCGCCCTTGGCGCTCTTCGTCTCGGCCAGCATCTGCGGCATGGCTCCCCCTACTGGGACTCTCGCCAGGAGATTTTGTACCAAACGGTCGGTAAAAGGCTAAACCACACTTCTAGATCTGTCAATCCCGGCAATGTTAAACAAGACGAGCTAATTCAAGTACTTGGAAAGCCATAGACTGGTTAGATTCCAGGCTCCTGCCGCCGCGTCGGGATGAAAGGACGGCCGGTCGTCGCAGAAGAACCCGTGTCCCGCCCCGGCATACACTTTGACCTCGAACGTCTTCTTGAGCCGCCTGAGCGTGTCTTCCAGCCGGCGCACCTGGTCCATAGGGATCATGCGATCAGCCTCGCCGAAAAGGCAGAGCACAGGACACTGGATGCGTGCGGCGTCGTGGAGGGGAGCGGTCGGAGTGTCGGCGGCGATGCCGCCGCCATAGAAGGCAATGGCGACCTTGACGGCGGCGGGATGCCGACACGCCGTGAGGAAGGCGATACGTCCGCCCACACAGAAGCCCATGATCCCGATCCTGTCGCCGCGCACCTCCGCGAGGGACTTGAGGTGCTGGATGACCACGCCCATCTCGGCCATGAGAGCGGCATCGTCCAATCGCTGGATATAGCCCATGGCGCGAGACACGTCCTCATAGGCCACGATGGGGCTGCCGAAGCGGTAGAAGAAATCGGGCGCGATCGTCACGTAGCCCTCGCGGGCGACCCGCTCCGCCACGGCCTTGATATGCGCGTTGAGCCCGAAGGCCTCCATCACCACGATGACGGCCGGATAGGGGCCGCCGGTCGCGGGCCGGCAGACATAGGCGGGCATGAGACCGTCGGCAGTGGGCAGCGAGTCCGTGTCTGTCCTGATGTCCATGGCCTCCCCCGCTACACGGTCAGGAGCTTGAGCAGATCCGACGTCAGATCGTAGAGCTGGGCGCAGCCGGCGGGGCCGCCGACGAGCGCCTGGATGCGCTTCCGGAGTCCCGCGTCCACCGTCTCCCCTCTGAGCGAGGCAATCTTGCCCTGGGGCTCGGTGCACAGGCCCTGATACGGGAGCCGTGAGGTGATGGAATCGGCGGCAGCGATGCGGCCGGACTCGACCTCGATCTCGTAGTGGATGTCGAAACCGTGGACATTGTCGTGCATGGAGTGGAAGCAGTGGAGCCGCGGGCCCGTGCGCACGAGCCGCAGCACTCTCTTGCGGACGAAGACGCGCGAGGCGCCGGGAGGCGGGCTGTAGAGGTCGGCCACCATGGGCGTAGTCACCTCTCGCGCCTCGAGCAGCGCGCGCCCCGCCTGGCTGTACGTGAAGCACGAGTCGGGAAGGTCGATCCAGCCCGTGGTGTCGAGATCCCAGCACGCGCGCGGGCCGCCCGTGGCCATGGCCGCCGTCGCCTCGCGCGGAAGCTTGGCGACCTGGCGAGCAAGCCGGGCGACCTCGATGCCCGCGTCCACGAAGAAGCTCGAGCCGGCGCCCGCGCCGGCCAGAACGGTCAGCCGTCGCGCGAAGCCCGCCACCATCCGCGCGCCGCGGAGCTCGGCGAGCCGGGAGGCCGCCGCCCTGTCCATCCGGTCCGTGAGCGCGCGGGCGCGAGCCTCGCGCACCTCGTAGCCCGGAGACGGCGTGCACACCGCGCTGAGCTCGACGCCGAAGGAATCGTCGTGCACGCGCACGGTGTGGGTGAACGCGTCCTCGTGGGAATTGTCCACCCACCCTTCCACCACCCGCTCGTAGCGGTCGCGTCCCTGGAGGAGGGTCGAGCCGATCATGAGGCGGGGCCGGAGAGCGCCGGCGAGAACCGGCGAAGCCGGAGGCTGTTCGCGACGACCGACACGGAGGAGAGCGCCATGGCGAGTCCGGCCAGGATGGGCGAGAGCGTGATCCCCCAGAGCGGGTAGAGCGCGCCTGCCGCCACCGGCACCAGGAGCAGATTGTAGCCGAACGCCCAGGCAAGATTCTCCCGGATGATGCGGATGGTGTGTCGCGAGAGCAGGACGGCCGCGACGACGCCGGCGAGATTCCCGCTCATGAGGGTGACGTCGGCCGCCTCCATGGCCACGTCGGTGCCCGAGCCCATGGCAATGCCCACCGAGGCCTGGGCGAGAGCCGGTGCGTCGTTGATCCCGTCGCCCACCATGGCGACGAGCCGGCCCCCGTTCTCCTGAAGCCGCTTGATCTCGGCGGCCTTGCCGTCGGGCAGCACTTCGGCGAGCACGTGCTCGATGCCGGCCCCGCGGGCCACGGCCTCCGCGGTGGGGCGGGCGTCGCCCGTCAGCATCACGACCTGCAGCCCAAGGGTCCTGAGCGCCCGCACCGCGCCGGGAGCTTCTGGCTTGAGCCGGTCGGCCACGGCGATCAGGCCGAGGGCGCGACCCCCCGCCCCCACGAAGACCGTGGTCTTCCCCGTCGCGGCCAGCTCACGTGCGGGAGCCTCGAGCGCGCTCACATCGATCCCGCGCGCCATCATGAAGCGGGCGTTTCCGAGAACGATACGCCCGGCGGCGTCCTGGGCCTCGACCCCGAAGCCGCCAAGTGCGCGAAAGCCGTGGAGCGGAGGCAGCGCGAGGCCACGCGTCTTGGCCTCGCTCACGATGGCTTCACCAAGCGGGTGCTCGGAGCCCTGCTCGACGGCGGCGGCGACGGCGAGCACATCAGCCTCCTCCACGCCGGAGGCGGGCACCACGTCCGTCACCGTCGGCTTGCCCACGGTGAGCGTCCCTGTCTTGTCGAAGACCACGACCTCCACCTTGTGGAGCAGCTCGAGAGCGGCAGCGCTCCGGATCAGCACGCCGAGCTCGGCGCCCCGGCCCGTGCCCACCATGATGGCGGTGGGGGTGGCGAGCCCCATGGCACAGGGACAGGCGATGACGAGCACGCCGACGGCGATCGTGAGCGCTCGGACGAAGACGGGGTCGGGCCCGAGCCAGAGCCAGGCGACGAAGGTCACGCTCGCGATCACGAGCACGACCGGGACGAAGACGGCGGCCACGCGATCGGCGATTCGCTGGATCGGGGCCTTTGAGCCCTGCGCCTCTTCGACGAGCCGGACGATCCGCGCGAGCACGGTGTCGGCGCCCACCCGGGTGGCCCGGACGACGACGCTGCCCGTGCGGTTGACCGACCCGCCGACCACGCTCGACCCTGGTCGCTTCTCCACGGGCAGACTCTCGCCCGTGAGCATGGACTCGTCGACGGTCGAAGCGCCTTCGCTCACCACGCCGTCCACGGGCACCCGTTCTCCCGGACGGACTCGCACCGTATCGCCCACCGCGATCTGCCCCGCGGGGACATCCACCTCCTGCCCGTCGCGGAGCACGCGTGCCGTCCGAGGCGAGAGGTCCATGAGGCGGCGGATGGCTTCGGAAGTGCCCCCCCGCGCGCGCGCCTCGAGCCAGCGTCCCGTCACCAGGAAGGTCATGAGGAGTGCCGACACCTCGAAGTAGTGCATGGCCCCCGCGGCCATGAAGGCGTGAGGCCACAGGGTCACCGCCACGCTGAAGAAATACGCGGCATTGGTGCCGAGCGAGACCAGCGTATCCATGCTCGCCGAGCGGTGTCGGAGATCACGTGCGAAGCCCGCGTGAAACTGCCCCCCGACCCAGAACTGGACGGGCGTGGTGAGGACCCACAGAAGCCAGGGATTTCCGAGCCAGGCGGGGGCCCACGTGAAGATCTCGCGCATGCCGCCGATGAGCACGGGCACGGAAAGGGCGGCGCCGACCAGGGCCTTGACGAGAAGGCTTCGATCCAGGGAGGCGCGGGCCGCGCGGTCGCGGGCCTCCGATTCAGGAGTCCGCTCGATTTCCTCGGGCACGGCGTAGCCGGCGCCCTCGACGGCGCGGCGCAGGGTCGCGAGATCGGCAGACTCCGGCCGTGCCCACACGGTAGCCCGCCCCGTGGCCAGGTTGGCGTTGGCGTCCTCGACGCCGGGGACGGCGCGCAGGGCCCGCTCCACCTTGCCAACGCAGGCGGCGCAGTGCATCCCCTGGACGGGAAGCTCCACTCGGGTCTTAGGCTCCGGGACGGCCATGGCTCAGCGCCCGCCGAAGCGCGAGAAGACTTCGAGGAGCTCGTCTACCTTCTTCTGCCTGTCCCGCGCCGAGCCGGATCGGATGGCGTCGGCGACGCAGGACTCGATGTGGCGCCCGAGGATCAGGCGCTGCACCTGCTCCACGGCGCCCTGCACCGCCGTCAGCTGGAGGAGGATGTCCACGCAGTACTTGTCCTCTTCGACCATGCGCTGTATGCCCTGCACCTGCCCCTCGATCCGGCGCAGCCGTCCCAGGGCCTTCGCCTTGCTCTCGTCGTCGATCATCCCGTCGTCTCCTGTTCGGGCAGTCGCCTCGAGGGACGCCTGGCCATGGTGCCCGCAATCAGCCACCAGCAGGCCAGCGCCGCCATCAGGTGCTTGAGAGTGTGTCCGCTCACCACGCCGCCCATCGCGAAGATCCGGCCGTCGAGCACCTCGAAGATCTTGGCCGCCCCGTAGATGACGAGGACGACCACGATGTCGCCGCCGCGCGTGTAGCGGGCCGGGAACAGCCAGAGCATCAGCGGGATGGCGAGCGCGGGGAAGAACTGGACCAGCACATAAGGTCGGAGATCGCCCGCCCCCGCCGCCTCGCTCGCGTGCCAGTACGCAATGCTGGCGAGGCCCGACGCGAGGAACACGGGCAGGAGGACGAGACCCGCGGCCACGCCGATACGCTCGGCGACCACGGCCGACAGCATGCCCATGAAGACGAGCGTCATGGGCAGCCGGTCCCACACGAGCCGGGCGTTGTCGGGAGCGGCGTGATACCAGGCCGAGCCCAGGCCCGTGAGGGCCACGCCGACGCAGACCACCGCAAAGGGCCAGCGCTCCCGGGGATCGGTGAATGGATCGTCCCGCCCCCCGGCCGGCGCCGACACGACTCGGATCAGGCCCCAGAGGCCGACGAGGGGAAAGGCGAGATTGGACCAGACGTCGAGGCCGTGGGGAACGCCCCAGAGCGTGCGCCTGTCGGCAAAGCGATGGTAGGCGGGATCCTGGGCGATGCGCGGCAGGAGGGCGACCAGCGCCGTCGCCGCCACCGCGGCTCCCACCACCACTCCCACGCGAGCCCCTGGAGTCATTCGCCAAGAACCATGGGGGAGCGACCGCCGGATTTCCCCGGGGTTGGCTCGGCTCGCCTTCGGCTGCGCCTCACACCGCATCCCCAGACCTCCCCGGGTTCGAGATCGGATTCGTATACCCTACAGGGGTATGCTACCACGCGCGGCCCGCCCCCGCGAGGGCGCCCCTCAGAGGTCGGGGAAGAGCGAAGGCTGGCTGGGGGAGATCGAGCGCTTTCGGCCGGCCGCGCGCTTGCCGCGGCCCGGCGCTTTGGCCGAGGGCTTCGGGCGCTCGCGCTTGGGCCGGGTCCAGCCCTTCTGGTGGGCGATCTTGTCGCCCTGCTTGATGACGAGCAGATCGGCGAGGCGGGCCATGGGGTGGGCGATCAGGTCGAGGTACTTGTCCCAGTAGCGGGGTGTGTAGGCGAGCGTCTTCATCTGGTCGAGGGCGAGGGTGAGGGCGGCGCGGTCGCCCTTCCTCGCGGCCAGGCGCAGGAGATCGAGGACCCGGGCCCGGCTGATGCGCGACGGGCGAGTCACGCGCGCCCCAGCTCGCGCCGGAGCATCCGCGCGGCCTCGACCATCGAGCGCAGTTTGGACACCCCGACCCACCGCGGCGTCTCCCAGAGCCCGCAGTCGGGCACGAGCCAGAGGCGCTCCGCGGGAACGTGCTTGAGAGCCAGCCGCGCGCGCTCCGCCACTTCCGCGGGTGTCTCGACGCGGAAGGCCTTGACGTCGACGACCCCCACCGCCACCTCGGCGTCGGTGGGGAACTCGCTCCACAGCTCGAGCTCGCTCATCTCGCGGTTGGCGTACTCGAACACGAACTGTTGCACGCGCGCGTCGAGGAGGGCGGGGAAGAGCGGCCGGTAGCGTCTCGGCGTGGCGAAGGAGTTGTTGTGAGCGTTGCCGAAGCAGACGTGGAGCGCGACCTTGGCGCGGACGCCCTCCAGGGTGGCATTGAGGGCCGAGACCATGGGGCGCGCCTCACCCTTGAGGACGCGATGCTTGCCCGCGGTCATGACGTAGTTGGGCTCGTCGACCTGGACGAAGTCGCAACCCGCGGCCACCAGGGCCTTGATCTCGGCGTTGACCACCGAGATCAGGTCCGCGATCAGGCTGTCCTCGGAAGCGTAGGGACCGCCCCGTCGCAGGGGGATGAGGAGGGTGATGGGGCCCGGCACGGCCACGCGCATGGGCCGGTCGGCGTGGGGGCGGGCGAAGCGGAACTCCTCCACGATGCCGAGACCCTGCGGCGCGCTGATGCGATCGACGACCTCGTAGGGGCAGTGCGCGTCGTAGTTGGGCGGGCCGAGGCGGCGCGGCACCGGGAGCGCCCGGATGCCCTGCAGGCGGTCGTAGAAGCCGCGGATGAAGGTGACCCGTCGCATCTCGCCGTCGGAGATCACGTCGACCCCGGCCTCCACCTGATCGCGGATGGCCAGGCGCACGGCGTCCTCGTACGCCTCCTGGAGATCGATGGGTCCGAGGCGATCGGCCTGCGCGGCCTCGCGGACGAGATGGATCCAGGAGGGCAGCCCGTGGCTGCCGCACACCGTGGTGGGGATGAGCGGCATGGCCCTCGTCATGGCTCGCTCCCCTCTTCTGGGTGGAGGCTACCGGAAGGCGACGTCGTACTGCTCCCGCTGGTAGGACGGCACCGCCTGCACGGAGACCTTGCGGTCGATGGTGGCCTCCAGCCGCTCGAGCCCCTCGCGCTCGTCGGTTTCCAGGTGACGCGCGAGCTCGGGATGGGCGCGGATCACCGCCTCGCGCCCCGTCGCCTCGCGGGCCCCCGCCTGGACTTTGCGGAAGATCTCCGCGGCCAGGGTGGGATCCGAGCGGACCACGCCGCTGCCCTTGCAGGTGGGGCAGGAGGCCGTGAGGAGCGACTGCAGCCCCTTGCGCACGCGCTTGCGCGTCATCTCCACGAGCCCCAGCTCCGAGATCTCGAGGACATTGGTGCGCGCCTTGTCGTCGACGAGGGTCTTCATGAGCGCGGCATAGACCTGATCACGATGCTCCGCCCTCTCCATGTCGATGAAGTCGATGATGATGATGCCGCCCAGATCGCGCAGGCGGATCTGGCGCATCACCTCCACCGCGGCCTCGAGGTTGATCTTGAGCACGGTCTCCTCGAAGTCGCGCTTCCCCACGTACTTTCCCGTGTTGACGTCGATGGCCACCAGGGCTTCCGTGTGGTCGATGACGATGTAGCCGCCGGACTTGAGCCACACGCGCCGCCGCAGCGCCTTGTCGATCTCCTTCTCGATGCCGGTGGCCTCGAAGATCGGCGCGGGCTCCTCCCAGAGCTTGACGCGAGAGGCCAGCTGGGGCACGAGGGACTCCGCGAAGTGCAGGCACTTCTCGTAGGCGGCGGGGGTGTCGACGAGAAACTCCTCCACGTCCGCGGAGAAGAGATCGCGGACCACGCGGAAGGTCAGGTCCATCTCCTCGTGGAGCAGGGACGGCGCGCGGGCGGATTCGAATCGGCTCTGCACCTGACCCCAGAGCCGGGTGAGGAACTCGATGTCGGCCGCGATCTCCTGGGTCTCCTTCCCTTCGGCGACGGTGCGGACGATGAAACCGCCGGGGGGCGGGGGCAGCGACTTGACGATGTCCCGGAGGCGCTCCCGCTCGGCGTCGTCGTGGATGCGCCGGGAGACGCCCACGTGCCCAGATTGCGGCATGTACACGATGTACCGTCCAGGGAGAGAGACGAACGCGGTGATGCGCGCGCCCTTGGTGCCGAGCGATTCCTTGGAGACCTGGACGAGGACCTCCTGCCCCTTGCGCAGCATGTCCTCGATGGGCACCGTCGTCTCGCGCCGCGAGGCCTCGCGGTCTCCGTTCGCGCCCGCGCCGCGCTCGCTCTCGTCGAGATCGGCGACGTCGTCCTCGGCCTCGCTCTCGGGCAGGACGGCGCGCGGGTCCTCTCCCCGGCTCGCCGTGTAGTCGCCGGCGTAGAGGAAGGCGTCCTTCTGAAGACCGATGTCCACGAAGGCAGCCTGCATGCCGGGCAGGACGTTGGTGACGACGCCCTTGTAGATGTTGCCTACGATGGAGCGTCGACCGGCGCGCTCCACGTACAGCTCGACGAGCTGAGACCCATCCTGCACGGCGAGACGTGTTTCCGTCACGCCGGCATTGACGACGATCCGCTTTCCCACGGCAGCAGTCCCCAGTCCGGGGGCGGAGGCCCCCGATGAACGATGCGTGACCCGCCCCGCAGGGCGGGTCCCGGTTACTGGAACTGCCGCATTCGCACCGAGAGAAGGAGTCCCAAAGCCATGAAGGACACGACCATGGACGAACCACCATAGCTCATCAGCGGCAACGGAATGCCCACGACGGGCAAGAGGCCCGTGACCATGCCCAGGTTGACGAGCGTCTGGGCGGCAAACAGCGCCGTCACGCCCAGCGCCACGATGCGCCCGCGCGCCTCCCTCGCGCTCAGCGCGATCTCGAAGCCCCGGAGAACCAAGAGCCCGTAGGCCAGGACCAGGACCAGGCAGCCGATGAATCCCCACATCTCGGCGAACACGGCAAAAATGAAATCCGTATGGCGCTCCGGAAGAAAGGCGAGGCGGCTCTGTGTGGCGCCGCTGATGCCCTTACCGAGGAGCTGACCGGAACCAATGGCGATCTTCGCCTGAATCACATTGTACGCCGTTCCCAGCGGGTCGCGGAACGGATCGAGGTAGACGAGCAGCCGATCGCGCTGATACGGCTTGAGCGCGAGCCAGGCGAGCGGCATCACCGCCACCGCGCCCGCGGCCAGGGCCCCCAGGATGCGCAGCCGCAAGCCCATCCCCACGAGGATGGCCCCCAGGACGGGCACGAGGACGAGAGCGGTGCCGAGGTCCGGTTGACGGACCACGAGCACGAACGGCACCGCCACGAGGGCCAGCATCCAGCCCAGGGTTCCCCGCGTCGTCTGCGGGGTGCTCCGGCGCCAGGTGAGCGCCCACGCCAGGGTGATGATGAAGATGATCTTGAAGAGCTCCGAGGGCTGAAAGGTGATCGGCCCCACGTGGATCCACCGCCGGGCCCCGGAGACCGTGCGGCCCAGCACGAAGACAGTGACGAGCAGGCCGACACCAAGGAGGTAGAGCCCGGGGGCGGCCCGGACGATGTTGCGGTAGTCGAGAGCGGCAAGGACGAGCAGGGCCACCAGCCCCACCCCGACCCAGACGAGCTGGCGCCAGGCGAGGGCGGGGCCGCCCCGCCCCGCGCCGAGATTGGAGAGGCACACCACGCTGAGGGTGACGAGAACGAACGCCGCCCCGAGCAGCGGCCAGTCGACATTTCGGAGGAGACGACGATCGAAGCGCAGGATCATCACGGGATCACCCCCATTGCGGGATCACCCATCGATGCCGAGAGTGACCATGGCGACCTTCTCGAGGAAAATCGCCTGGTAGATCTGGTGCGCGATGGGAGCGGCCACCTGCCCACCCTTGCCGCCCCGCTCGACGAGTACCACCACCACCACCTGGGGATCGTGCACGGGCGCGAAGGAGGCGAACCAAGCGTGGTCCTGTCCCTTGGCGCTGTCGCTCTTGGCCACACTCTGCGCCGTGCCCGTCTTGCCCGCCACCTCGATGCCGGGAATGCGCGCCGCCGCCCCCGTCCCTCCCTCGTTGACCACGCCCGAGAGCGCGTGCTGGAGGAAGGCGAGCACGACAGGCGAGAGGTCGACGTGGCCGGTCATCTTGGTCGACGTGGCATAGGCGATGGAGCCGTTCACGCGCTCCACCCGCTGCACGAGGCGCGGCTGCCAGAGGATGCCGCCGTTGGCGACGGCCGCCATCATCCGCGCCACCTGGATGGGCGTGACGAGGAGTTGGCCCTGCCCGATCGACATGTTCACGGTGTCGCCCGCCTGCCACGGCCGGCCGTCCGCGCGCCGCTTCCCCGTCCGGAACGGCACGAGGCCCGGCTTCTCGCCGACCAGGTCGACGCCCGTCGCGGCGCCGAGACCGAAGGCCTGGGCGTAGCGGGCGATGGCCTCGGGCCCGACCTTGAGCCCTGCCTGGTAGAAGAAGATGTTGCAGGAGTGGATCAGCGCGGAGCGCGTGTCCACGTGGCCGTGGCCGCCCTCCTTCCAATCCTTGAAGGCCCACTGGCCGAGATGGAACTGGCCGTTGCAGTAGATACGGTCCATGGGCGTGAGGCTGCCTTCCTGCAGCCCCGCCGCCGCCACGATGATCTTGAAGACGGAGCCCGGGGCGTACTGGCTCTGCAAGGCGCGATTCATGAGGGGCGACAGGGGATCCCGCACGAGCTTGAGCCACTCCTCGCGGTCGAGGTTGCCCGTGAAGCGGTCGAGCGCGAAGGCCGGGCTCGAGGTCAGGGCGAGGATGTCGCCACTTCGCGGGTCGAGAACGACCACGGCGCCGGACTTGCCCGCCATGGCGCGCTCGGCCGCCTCCTGGATGCGCCGATCCACCGTGGTGATGACCTGGGCGCCGGGATTCGGCTCCTCTCGCCGCATGACCTGCACTTGCCGGCCGAGGGCGTCGACCTCGATACGCTCGCCGCCGTCGCGGCCGCGGAGGTATTCGTCGAGAAGGCGCTCCAGCCCCGACTGGCCGATCATGTCTCCGCGCCGGTAGCGCCCCTGCTTCATCTGCTCGTCGCTGACCTCGCGCACGTACCCGAGGAGGTGCGCGGCGAAGGTGCTCGTGGGGTAGACGCGCTGGGGCTCGACCTCGATGACCACGCCCGGCAGATCGAGCTTGAGCTCCTCGACGCGGGTCACCTCCTCGAGAGTGAGGCCTCGCCGCATCCGGACCGGCCGGATGGAGTCGGGGGGGACGCGCTCGAGCCCCTCTTCCAGCTCCCGCAGGGGGATCTTGAGGAGCACGGAGAGCCTGGCCAGGACCGTCCCGCGGTCCTCCATCTCTCGCGGGATGAGCGAGAGCGTGAAAGCGGGGCGATTGTCCACGAGGGCGAGACCATTGCGGTCGAAGAGAATGCCGCGCGGCGCCGCCACGGGCCGGATACGGATCCGGTTCTTGTCGGAGAGCTCCTGGAGCTTGCCGCCCTCGAGAACCTGGAGATACCAGAGCTGGCCGAGGAGGCCGACGAAGGCGACGGCGACCACGGCGGCGAGGGCCAGGACACGCCGCCGCCAGGCTTCCCGCTTGGCCGCGGACTCCTGGTTCAGATCCATGGGTTCAGATCCATGGCTGCCACCGGCGCAGCGTGTGGGCCGCCTCGACGGCGAGGAGGAAGGCCGCGGCCATGAACCCGTTGTAGAGCGCCTGGGGCAGGATGACGTGGAGCAGGAGATCGCCGAGCGACGCCGGGAAGTGGAAGAGCTGCAGCAATCCAAAGCGGAGCAGCCCTTCCGAGACGGTCAGGAGCAGCATCCCGGGAACCTGCACGAGAGGATGATCGACCCAGATGCGGCCGGGCAGATGACCCATGGCGAAGCCCGTGAGGGCAAGCGTGGCCGCTTGAATTCCGATGAGACCGCCCCCCGCGGCGTCCTGGAGGAGCCCGAGCGCGAAGCCCACGAGGCAGGCCGCCTCGGGTCCGCGTCTGAAGGCGAGGAGGGCCGTCAGGATGAGGGGCAGGTCAGGGGTGACGCCGACCACGGCGAGGGAGGGGACCACGCTCGACTGCGCGAGGGTACCTCCGAAGGCCATGAACAGGAGAGAGAGTCGCACCGTCTAGCCGTCCGGCGTGAAGAGGCTCGCCACGTCATGGGAGGCCTGGCCGGTGAGCACCAGCACTTCCTCGACGCGGGCGAAGTCGACCACGGGGACGAGCACGGCGAAATGGAAGAGGGCCGAGCCCTTGTCCTCGATGGCGGTGACGCGTCCGACGGGGATGCCCTTGGGGAAGAGCGTGCCCAGTCCCGAGGTCACGATGAGGTCCCCCGCGGCCACGCCGGTGCCGTCGCGCGCCATGAACTTGAAGCGCAGGCCTCCGCCCGGCTCGCCCTCCACGAGACCGGCGGTGCGGGTGCGCTGCACGACGGCCCCGACCGTCGAGGTCGGATCGTTCAGGAGCTGGACGACGGAAGCCCCGGCTCGCACCTGCACGACGCGTCCCACGAGGCCGTCGGGGACGATCACGGGCATCTGCTGCGCGACCCCGTCGGCGCGGCCCCGATTGACGGTGAGCGAGCGCGCCCAGCCGCCGCCTTCCCGCCCGATGATCTCTCCGCCCAGAGTCGTCAGGGGCAGGCGCTCGCGGAGCGTGGCGAGCCGCCGGAGGCGACGGTTCTCCTGATCCGTCTCCCGCGCCTGGAGCGCCTCGATGCGGAGGCGCTCGTTCTCTGCGTGGAGGGCGAGGTTCTCGGCGCGCACCCGCTTCCAGTCGGCATACGAGTTCCAGACGGAGAGGGCGCCGCGGTGGGCCTTGGTCAAGAGGTTCTGCACGGGGGTCAGGGCCAGCGCCACGAGATCGCCCGCCCGGGCCGGCCCGCCGCCCCTCGTCTGAACGGTCAGGAGCAGGAGGGACGTCAGCAGCACTGCGACGAGCAGCGCGTATCTCCGAAATCTCACCTGAGACCACCCAGGCCGACGACCGCGCCGTAGCCGCCGCGAGACCGCGGCCTCGCTATGCGGGGATCGCGACCTTCTTGAGGAGCTCCAACTCGTCAAGGACCTTGCCGGTGCCGAGGGCGACGCAGGACAGCGGCTCGTCGCCCACGGTGATCGGCAGGTCCGTTTCTTGTCGCAGCAGCAGGTCGAGCCCGCGCAGCAGGGCGCCCCCGCCCGTCAGCACGATGCCCTTGTCCACGATGTCGGCGGCCAGCTCGGGCGGCGTCCGCTCCAGGCACGTGCGCACCGTGTCGACGATGGCCATGACGGGCTCCCGCAGCGCCTCCCGGATCTCCTCGTCGGTGACCACAATGGTCTTGGGGATCCCGTCGATGAGGTCGCGGCCCTTGACTTCCATGGTGGCACGCTCGCCCGCCATGGGATACGCCGACCCCAGCTTGATCTTGATCTCCTCCGCGCGGCGCTCGCCCACGAGGAGGTTGTAGTGCTTGCGGATGTACTGCACGATCGCCTCGTCCATCTCGTCGCCCGCGATGCGCACGGACTTCGAGTACACGATGCCGGAGAGCGAGATGACGGCTACTTCCGTGGTCCCTCCGCCCATGTCCACGATCATGTTGCCGCCGGGCTCCTGGATGGGCAGGCCGGCGCCGATGGCCGCCGCCATGGGCTCCTCGATCAAGTACACCTCGCGGGCGCCCGCCTGCATGGCGGAGTCGCGCACCGCGCGCTTCTCCACCTGGGTGATCCCGGAAGGCACGCCGATCACGATGCGCGGGTGCACGAGCGTGCGGCGCCGGTGCACCTTGCTGATGAAGTAGTGAAGCATCTTCTCCGTCACGTCGAAATCGGCGATGACGCCGTCCTTGAGGGGGCGGATGGCCTGGATATTTCCCGGCGTGCGTCCCATCATCGCCTTCGCCTCGTGCCCGACGGCGAGCACGGAGTGATCGGCCGAATGGATGGCGACGATGGAGGGCTCGTTCATGACGATGCCCTCGCCTCGAACATAGACGAGCGTGTTGGCGGTGCCGAGATCGATGGCGAGGTCGTTCGAGAAGAGCCCGGCGAGTACGCTCAGAAGCATGGCGTTTCGCTCCTCTGATCCTGCGTCTGGATCGAAAAACAACAACATTGCGAGTGTAGCACCCCCCGCGGAAACCAGACAAGGTAGCGTGCTTTTCCAGGTGGATGGCGCGCATCGAGCCCCGCCCGGCGGGGTCGCCCGAGGGGCCTTCAATCTTTTCGGCTACTTGAATCCGCATCCGGAGGGCCCCCGGGGGCCGCGAGAAGCGGGGCCGGGCATGACAAGCGCGCGGAGACTATGCCACCATGACGCAGCCGACCCCGCAGGCCGGCCACGCACCGATGGACGATCTCGAGAGCTGGTTCGACAAGGGCGTCACCGACGGCTTGCCCGTGGTGCCGCCGACGCGCGAGCGGGTGGAGCGGATGCTCGCGGGCTCCACGCGCGCCCGCGGGGAGCTCATCGGCGAAGTCGCGCCCAACTACGGGCGCGCGACGGCGGAGAAGGTCGCCATCAATGCCGTGATGGCGGGGTGCCGTCCCGACTATCTCCCCGTGGTCCTGGCCGCCGTGGAGGCCGCGTGCGAGCCCGCCTTCAACCTGCACGGGATGTCGACGTCCACCCACTTCTCCGCGCCCCTCATCGTCGTCAACGGCCCCATTCGCGAGCACATCGGTCTCAACTGCTCCTTCGGGGTCTTCGGCCCCGGGTATCGCGCCAACGCGACGATAGGTCGGGCCCTCCGCCTCGTCATGATCAATGTCGGCGGGGCCAAGCCCGGCGAGACCTCCATGTCCACCTTCGGCCATCCCGGGCGCTACACGTACTGCATCGGCGAGCACGAAGAGGCGAGCCCCTGGCCGCCCTACAGCGCGGCGCGGGGGATCGCGAAGGGCGAGAGCGCCATCACCGTCTTCGCGGGTGAGGCGCCGCACGGCATCTCCGATCACGCGAGCCGCACCGCGCGAAGCCTCGCGGGCTCGCTCGGCTGGTCCATGAGCGGCCTGTGGAACATCAAGCACTTTCCCCTCTACTCGCACACCATGCTCGTGGTGGGGCCCGAGCACGCGCGCACCTTCGCCGACGACGGATGGACGAGGGACGATCTCAGGCGCCACCTCTTCGAGACGGTACGGGCGCCGTATCGAACGCTCATCCCCGATGCCGAGAACGGCGAGGGCACCAACCTGCGATTCGCCAGAGGCGGGGAGCCGGACCCGGACGAGCTCATCCCGAAATTTCCGTCCGTCGACGAGATCCACGTCGTGGTGGCGGGCGGGACGGCGGGGCGCTTCTCCATGGCCATCCCCGGCTGGCTGGGGACAAAAAACGGCTCGGCTCCCGTCACCGTCCCCATCCGCAATATTCCTTGACAGGTGCGACCCGAGCCGGTATCCTCCCGGGCAGGTTGTAGGTTCACCCGGTAGTCGGATAGTAGCGAGCGGATAGCCGCTAGATTCGAGTTCAACGCCGCGAGGACCTCAAGTCCTGCGGCGTTTTTGTTTGTCCTCCGATCCCGGAGGGCGCCCCCGTCATGGTGACGGGGCATCACCGAGGCGGTATGCCTCAAAGAAAGAGGTCGTAGAAATGGCTCAGGGAAGCGTGAAGTGGTTCAACGATGCGAAGGGGTATGGCTTTATCTCCCAGGAAGACGGCGAGGACGTGTTCGTGCACTTCAGCGCCATCCAGGCCCAGGGCTTCAAGAGCCTGGCCGAGGGTGACAAGGTCGAGTTCGAAGTGACCAGGGGCCCGAAGGGGCTCCAGGCGGCCAACGTCCGCAAGGTCTAACGACACCTCGCCGCGGCCGGCTTCCGCGAGGCATCGGACACGCCGGCCGCGGCTTCTTCATTTCCACCGCGGGCACAAGCGTCTTGACAGGGGGAGACCCCCTCTGCTAGCGTGTCGCTGGTCGCATCGTGACGTGCCTGATCCGTACGTGAGCGAAAAGTTCGAGCCTTAGCAAGCGGCGCCGAGAGGACCTGAGTCCTCGACGGCGCTTTTTTTGTTTCCCCCGATCCTGGGGAAGCCCCAGCCATGGTGGCGCGGGGATCACGGGGGCGGTCTCAGGGGCCGTCCCAAGGAGAGAGGAACCAGACGTATGGCACAAGGCACGGTCAAGTGGTTCAACGACGCGAAGGGGTACGGCTTCATCCAGGTCGAGGGCGGCGAGGACGTCTTCGTCCACTACAGCGCCATCCAGGCCCAGGGCTTCAAGAGCCTGGCCGAGGGCGACAAGGTCGAGTTCGAAGTCACCAAGGGTCCGAAGGGACTACAAGCCTCCAACGTCCGCAAGGTCTAATCTCTCCGATTGATCACTTGACGGCCCGCCGGGTTCTCCGGCGGGTCGTTTTATTTTCTCGGCCGCGGAGGCCCTCGAGCAAAAAAAAGCCCCGACGGCTTCTGCGGCCTCGGTACGTCCGTGCCGCCCCGCTGGTGAAAAGCGGGACCGTCGGGGCCGGTGGCTCCTGGGTCCTCCAGGCCCACCTGCGCCTGCTTTACGTCAGGGCCTTAGGAGGTGACCACCTCACAGATCACCGTAGGGGTACACATCGGCTGGATCACCTCCCTTTCTCGGCGCGGCCCATAGCGGGGCCCAGGACCACCACCACGCGCCGGACGCCGACTCCCGGCTCGAGGCTCGGTCACGTCGCCCACGGCGAGATTGCCACGGGGGACGATCCAGGGAAGCCTGTGTGAGCTCCGACCGATTTCCCTTATCCTACCTAAGTCGTCTGCGGCGGAAAAGAGTTTTTTCACTTCACCGCGATGCGCCCGTGGTTCTTGTCGAGCACGGCCTTGCCCACGCCCGGCACCTTCTCGAGATCCTGGGCGCGCTTGAAGGGGCCGTGCGCCTCGCGCCAGGCAATGATCTTCTTCGCCATGCCCGCGCCCACGCCCTCGAGCTTCATGAGCTCGGCGTGATCCGCCTCGTTGATGTTGACCTTGTCGTCGGCGCGCGCGTGCGCCTTCGTCTGCGGAGGATGCGGCTTGTCGTCGGCGCTCCACGCCGGTCCACCCGCCAGCCACCACGCGCTCACCACCATCGCTGCCAGCCACCGTGTCGTCCTCATGCTCGCCTCCTTGGAGGAATGTGGTACCGCTGACGCGCATTCCACTCCGGGAAGGCGTGGGCTGACAATGCCCAGAATTGCAGACAGATTGGATCCGGGGGGAGCGAGCGCCGCTCCTCCTCAGGGTTGGCTCGGCTCGCCTTCGGCTGCGCCTCACCCAGCGCCACGGCCCCCCCCCACCGCTCGTGGGCGAGGGAGTGCCGTTGGCATTCGGCTCCCATTGCTTGTGCGTATCTAGTCGGTGTCGGAACGGGTGAGGCGAACGAGATACGCGTCCCACTCCCACGGCAGGAGCGACCGCTTCTTGATGTTGCAGTCCTTGCAGGCGGGCGCGACGTTACCCTTGACGGAGCGGCCGCCGCGGATCAACGGCACCACGTGATCGAGGGTGAGGGCGCGCGCGCCCACCGCGCGCGCGCAATAGTGGCACCGCCCGTCGGCAATGCGCCGCTTCCACCAGCCGCTCTGGCGAAGCTCGCGCGCGCGGGCCCGCTCGCGCCGGAGGGCGGCGGTGTCCTCGATGGGAACGAACCGCTCTGCGGGCGTCATGGCTTCTCGACGGAGGCAAGGGAAAGCGAGAGGTCTTCCCATTCCTTCATGAGCCAGGCCACCTTCTGCTCGGCGTCCTTTCGCTGCTGCGCGATGGTGCGGGCGCGCTCGCCATCGCGATAGAGATCGGGATCGGCCAGCGCGAGGGCGATCTCCTCGAGACGCCTCTCCAGCTCGGCGATCTGAGTCTCCACGGCGGCCAGCCGCGTCTTGAGGGCCTTGATCTCCTTCGAGACGGCTTTGGGCATCTTGGACTTCGCCGGGGTCGGCGGCGCGGATGCGCCCTTTGGATGCGACACGGGCGAATGCGGCGCGGGCCGACGGGGCGCGGGGCCGGTCGCGACGGGCGCCGCCTTGGGCGGCGTCGCCATGGCCGTTTTGCGCTCGAGATAGTCGTCGTAGCTGCCGAGGTGAACGTGCAGGCGGCCGTGGTCGACCTCGACCACGTGGCTGGCGATCCGGTTGATGAAGTACCGGTCGTGCGAGATGAACACGATGGTGCCCGAGAAGCTCACGAGCGCGTCCTCGAGCACCTCCTTGGAGGCGAGGTCGAGGTGGTTGGTGGGCTCGTCGAGACACAGGAGCGCGGCGGGCCGGACGAGCATCTTGGCCAGGGCCACGCGGGCCTTTTCTCCGCCCGACAGCACGGCCACGCGCTTGTCCGCGTCGTCGCCGCTGAAGAGAAAGGAGCCGAGGATCGTGCGCAGGCGCTCGATGCTGGACGCCGGATCCGCCACCTCGAGCTCCTCGAGGACCGTGCGTGACGGCTCGAGGGCGTCGAGCTGATGCTGCGCGTAGTAGTGCACCCCGACGTGTGTGCCCAGCGTCCGCTCGCCCGCGTCGATGGGGAGAACGCCCGCCAGGATCTTGAGGAGGGTGGACTTGCCCGCGCCGTTGATGCCCACGAGCGCCACCCGCTGCCCCCGCTCGACCTCGAAGTCGACGCCGTCGTAGACCACGGTGGGACCGTACGCCTTGTGGATGCCCACCAGGCGTCCCACGAGCCGCCCCGTGCGCGGCGGCTGAGGAAAGGTGAAGCGGATGCGCCGCGCCCCCCGCCCGACCTCGATGCGCTCGAGCTTGTCCAGCATCTTGACGCGGCTCTGCACCTGGCGCGCCTTGGTCGCCTGGTAGCGGAAGCGCTCCACGAAACGCTCGATCTCGGCCACGCGCTTGGCCTGGTTGCGCGCCCGCGCCTCGAGGAGGGCCTGGCGCGCCTCGCGCTCGACGAGGAAATGATCATAGTCGCCCACGTAAAGGGTGATGGCGCCGTCCGCCACCTCCGCGATGGAGGTGACCATACGGTTGAGGAAATACCGGTCGTGGGAGACGACGACCACGCTGCCCTCGTACGACGAGAGAAATCCCTCCAGCCACTGCAGCGACTCGATGTCGAGGTGGTTGGTCGGCTCGTCGAGGAGGAGGAGATCGGGGGCGAGGAGGAGGAGTCTGGCCAGGGCCGCCCGCATGCGCCAGCCTCCCGAGAACTCCGCGAGCGAGCGGTGGACGTCGTCGGGAGCGAAGCCGAGACCGCCCAGGATGACCTTGGCCTGGGCCTCGAGCCGGTACCCGCCCAGGGCCTCGAAGCGATGCTGGATCTCGCCGTAGCGCTCGGTCGCCGCCTCGCCCGCGGCGGGATCGGCCATGAGACCGGCCAGCCGCTCGAGCTCGGCCTCGAGCCGCCACACTTCCTCGAACCCGGACAGCGCCTCCGCGAGCACGGTGCCGGCCTCGTGGCCGCCAACGTCCTGGGGGAGGTAGCCCACGCTCACGCCCGTATCACGATGGACGTGACCGGCATCCGGCGGCTCCTCGCCCGCCAGGATACGGCAGAGCGTGGTCTTGCCCGCGCCATTGGGACCGACGAGACCGATGCGCTCGCCGCGGCCGATGCGCCAGGAGGCCTCGCGAAGCAGCAAGCGACCGCCGAAGCCCTTGGAGATGGCGTCGAGCGCGATCATGCTGAGGCTGTCCCCTGCCCTTCGCCCCGTCTAGCCCGTGACCTGGACGCGGTCCAGCGCGATGGTGAAGGTGACGCGCACCTCGTCGGCCTTCCGGTACGGGTAGCGATCCTTGCCCAGATATTTCTTGGCGAGCGCGTCGATGTGGGCGTCGGCGCCCGTCTCGGTGACGGAGGCGACCCGGCCTTTGATCTGCAGGTACCGGTAGGGGTTCTCGGGATCCATGATGGCCAGCGCCACCGTCGGCCGGCTCCGCATGTTCTTGTCCTTGATCCGACCCTTGGCCGTGTTGACGCGGATGTGGCTGCCATCCCAGTCGAACCACACCGGGGTCACCTGCGGGGTGCCGTCGGCATTGACGGTGGCGAGGCTGGCGAAGGCTTTCTTCTCCAGCAGGTCCTTGTAGGCGGACGGTACGGTGCTCATCTCGCGGATCCTTTCCCGGTGATCTCATCCATGACAGCGAAGGCGTGGCGCACCGACTTCATGCTCACCGTCCCTCCCATGATCGCTCCCACGTCGAGGGTCTCGGCGATCTCCGCGGCGGTGGCGCCCAGGTGGAGGACCTCCTCCACGCGGTGCTCGATTCAGTCAAAGCAGTTCTGGACGACGGCCACGCTGAGGGCGGTCAGCTCCTTGTGCTTCTTGCTCAGGGCGCCGTCGGAGAACACGCGCTTGGAGAGCTCACTGACGGTGCCGGGCACCTGCATCGGGCTCTTGGCGATGAGACCGTTCAGCCGCTTCCGCTCCTGGTTCTTCTCGTGCAGGTGGATCATGTCGTCTCCTTTGGTGGCTCTCCCGTGAGCATGCGGGCGCGGGCCTCCGCGAGCCCCCGGAGCGCCAGCAGCAATCGTACCAGGCACTGCTGGACGAGGGCCGCGTCCTGGGCGGTGGGATCGGACATCCATTGTCGCGCCCACTCGCGGCTCTCGGACTTCAGGCCGAGGGTCGGCGACAGCGCTTCGAGGCGCAGGAGGAGATCGTCGGCGGGCAGCCCCTGCGCGCGCAGGCGAGAGACCACCGCCCCGCGCACCGCCGCGTTCCACATCCCGGTCAAGGCCTCGAGGAGCGCCGCGTAGCACGTCGTCTCGGGCTTCTGCCTCAGGTGCTCCACCACGGCGGCCACGAGCGGGTGAATGGCCGGCTCGCCGTCCTCGTCCACGCCCGCCAGGCCGGCCAGGAGAGGATCGCGTCCGGGCTCCTCCATGCGCTCCAGCAGCTCCACGAGCTCCCCCACCGATACGGCAGGCAGACCCGCGAGGCGCTCGAGGAGGGGGGCGTCGCCAGGCACGATTAGGAAAGATTGCGCCGGCGAAGCCGGCGCTCGAAGCGAAATATTCTGGCTCGCGAGAGCATGGAGATCACTTAGACAGAGACTAGTCGCCCGAGGGCGTGGCTGGCTCCTGCGCGGCGGCCAGCTCGTGAGCCTGCCCGGCGGGCACGAGGAAGGCCGAGGCCAGCGCGGCCACCGCGACCACGAGCCCCACGACGAAGACGCCGCCCACCGCGTGCGCCATGGCCGGGCGCATCTGGGCGAGCACGTCGGCCCCGAGGGCCACGCGGGTGATCGGATTGACGATGAGGTCGGGGTGGGCCACGGTCTCGCGCAGCCGGTCTTGAAGCTCGGCGGGGGCGGCGGCGAGCAGCCCCGACAGCTCCTGGTGAAGGCGCTGCGCCATGACCGAGCCCATCACCGCCACACCCACCGCGCCGCCGATGCTACGGAAGAAGCTGGTGAGCGAGGTGGCGGAGCCGAGCATCGAGCGGGGAACGGCATTCTGCACGGCGATGAGCATGGGCACGAACACGAGCCCCATGCCCACACCGGCCAGGCTGATGTCGCGCATGGCAATGCCCCGCGTGAGCCCTTCATTCCACCCCGCGAGGAGCACGAAGGCCGCGGTGAGCAACAGCATGCCCACGAACACGATCGAGCGGTATCCCACGCGCAGCACGAGCCGCGCGGCAAGGACGGAGAAGACCACCCAGCCGATCACGAAGGGCACGAGCACGATACCGGCCTCGGTTGCGCTGGTGCCGGTGACCGCCTGCAGGAAGAGCGGCACGAACGTGATGGCGCCGAACATGGCCATGCCGGAGAGGAAGCCCGTCACCGAGGCGGCCCGGACCATGGGATTGGCGAAGAGGGCAAGAGGAACCACCGGCTCGGCAGCCCGCCGCTCGATCAGGACGAAGACGACGAGGAGCACCGCGGAGAGCCCGAGAAGGGCGAGCACCGAGGGTCTCCACCACGAGGCCCCGCGGCCTCCCTCGAGGAGCCCGACGAGAAGCGCGGAGATCACCGCTGCGAAGACGGCCGTACCCGCGTAGTCGAACGCAGAGGCACGCCGCTCCGATCGTTCGCTCGCCAGTCCCCATCGGATCGCCGCCATGGCGAGAAGGCCAAAGGGAAGATTGATGTAGAACACCCAGCGCCAGGACACGGCGTCCGTGAGCACGCCCCCGATGACCGGTCCCACGAGGGAGGCGACGCCCCACACGCCCGAGAAGTACCCCTGCATCTTGGCGCGACGCTCGAGCCCGTAGAGATCGGCGATGATGGTCATGCCGATGATGATCAGCGAGCCCGCCCCGAGTCCCTGGATGGCGCGGAAGGCGATCAGCTGGGCCATGGTCTGCGACAGCCCCGAGAGCGCCGAGCCCACGAGAAACAGGCTGAGCCCCACCAGGTAGACGCGCCGGCGACCGTACTGGTCGGCCAACCGGCCCCAGAGCGGCATGGTCACCGTCGAAGCGAGGAGGAAGCCCGAGAAGGTCCAGGAGTAGATCCGGATTCCGCCCAGGCTCGCGATGACCGTGGGCATCGCCGTGGCGACGACCGTCGACTCCATGGCCGCGAGGAACATGGAGGCCATGACGCCGGCGACCACGAGCCTGCGGTGTGGCTCGCCGGGCGTGACCACTAGTGCGACTCCGACGGGCACTGGGAACAACTCGCGGATGACCGCAGAGTGCCGGGCCAAATGACGAGCCACATTAGCTCAGCTCTCGCCTCGGGGCTTCGCCCCTCAGCTCGAACTGCCACGTCCGAGGAAGGCAGCAACCCGAGGCGTACGTGGGTGTACGTTGAGGGCTGCTGCCGACCGAGAACGTGGCGTTTCGAGCTGAGCGGCTCCGCCGCGAGGGGAGGGCTGAGTAGATCTGGCGAAGTCAGTTGGCCCGGCACTAGTGGCCTCCGGTGCACCCGGCGCAGCGGCACAGGGCGCGGAGTGCGCGGAACGGGTAGAGGCTCTCGTGGCCGTCCGACCATGTCACGCGGAGGCCGTCGGGCTGCTTCTTGATGTCCTTGGGCCAGCCCATGGCCTGGGTCAGCGCTGCTCCCGCCTCGATCGGGTGGGCGGGATCGTCGAGGCGCAGCCGCTCGAAGGGATAGATGCTCGCGTGGTTGTCGGCCCACGTGACTCCGAGCGCGTAGCGGCCGACCAGATGCACATCCTTGGGCTCGTCGGGATTCGGCTGGCCGAGGATGGGCAGGCTGACCTTGATGGCCATGGCGCCCTCAGGCCGCCTTGAGGCGAAGCCGCTCGCCCGCCAGGAGATAATGCACGGCCACGTTCTGGTGCCGCCCCCAGGCGAGCGAGCGCTTGCGAATGGCCGCCTCGCTCAGCTCCCGGCCCCGACCGTAGAAGTGCTCGAAGGCCCGGCGCACGCCGAGATCGCCGGCGGCGCAGACATCACCGCGACCCAAGTGCCGGGCGAGGAACCATTCCGCCGTCCACCGCCCGAAGCCACGGACGGCCGTGAGGGTCTCGATCACCTCGTCGTTCGTGTTGCGGGCGAGGGCGTCGAGGTCCAGCTCGCCCGTGGCGACCCGACGGGCGAGACCAACGACGTACTCGGCCTTGCGGGTGGTGAACTGCATGCGGCGCAGCTCGCCCACGGGCGCGCGAGCGAGTCGCGATGCGCGCGGGAATCCGTACACGGTGTGAGGCCCGACCTTGACGGGCGTTCCGTAGCGCCGAACGAGACGCGCGCGCACGGTGAAGGCGAAGGCGAGATTGATCTGCTGTGCGCACACGGAGCCCACGAGCATCTCGAATGGCCTCGGCTGGAGGGTGGGCCGGAGGCCGCGCAGGCGCGGGATGAGGGCGCTCAGCACCGGGTCCGCGGAAGTCTCCCGGTAGAACCCCTCGATGTCCAGATCGAGACCGTAGAGGTGGCGCGCCTCGACGACAGCCGCATCGAGCACGCGCGCGCTCCGGGTGCCGGGAACGGACACGGACAGGCGCGCGCCGTCGACCGGGCCCGACCACCGCAGCTCGTAGCCATGCCAGCGCCCGGCCACTTCCACCGCGCGCACGAGGGAGCCGCCGACCAGGCGATTGCACGGATCCTCGCCCCAGAGGTGAAAGCGTGCGAGGGTCTGCGCCGCGTCGAGCGGCCCGGGGACGACGATCTCCGTCTTCATGGCGGGCTCTCAGTCTACCAGAGCGGCGCCGGGGAAAGACCGGTCAGTGGCGAATATCGAAGAAGAGCGGGCCGGGCGGCACGGGCCCGCTGTCGTCCAGGCACTTGACCACGAAGTTCAGATCCACGATCTCTTCGGCGAACGGGCGCAACATCGCGCAGGCGGCCGACTCGGCCGGCAGGGGCACGAGGAGCTGCCGGACGCCATGCAGGCGCAGCACCCCTGCCAGATTCGTGAAAGCGTCGAGAGCCTCGCGGCCCTCGATCATCACGTCGAAGGCCTTGACCGCGCGAAAGGCGAACGGGTCGAGACCTCTGGCCGGTCTATCGTCCCACAGGGACAGCCAGGCCGTCCCTGTGCGCTCGCCCGCCGTCCAGCTTCCCGTATAGGCGCCATCGGGGGGCGGAGAGAAGAGCTCGCGCTCGAGGAACACGGGCACGAAGTGATGGGACTGCACGGCGGCCAGTCGCAGGCGCATCAGGTGCGGGTCGCGGTACAGGTCGAACTGGACCGCCCTCGGCGTCCCATCGGGCTCGAAGCGGGCAAGATCCAGCACGAGATAGTCGAAGCGCCCGATGGTCTGCCAGCCCAGAGACGTGACCATCTTCATGGACGGCGCATTGGAGGTCTTGATGAGACCCGTGAGGTAGCTGGCCCCCTGATCGATGGCCCACCGCTCGGCGGCCTCGAGCATGCCGGGTCCGAGGCGCCGTCGCTGCAGTCCCGGCAGGACGCGGGTATTAAAGGAGTAGGCGGTCTTGCGGTGACCGCCCGCCACCCGGACCTCGGTCATGGCGACGCACTCGACCCCCACCACTACCCCGTCCTGCTCGACCACGAGGACCCGGGACGAAGGATAGGCGTCGGTACGAGCGAAGAAGTTCCGGCGCGCCTGAAGAAGCTCCGCGCCGGCGTTGGGGGCGGTGCCCTCGAGGGCTATGAGGGCCTCATGGTCTTCTTCGGTTGCCGCGCGCAGAACGATGTCCTGCACAACCCTATTCAGGACCGTGTGCGACATAGGCCCTCCTCCCCGGGCGGGGGGACACGTACTTCACCGGCCACGAGCGGCGCCATCGTACCGCACCGCGCAAACCTCTGCCGGAGAAAGTGCGCTATTCCCGACCCTGCCCCGATCCTGGGCGGCGAGGCTTGCCTGGGCCCCACGGACCCAGCAACCGGCTGAAAAGGGCCCTTTTCAGCCGCCTAATGGAGGTGGTAGGGGACGTCCGTCACCACGACATTCTTCCGGAAGAGCAGCGCGCCTTTGATCAGGAGCGCCGTCTGGTTGTGCAGGAGGTGCTGCCACCAGTGCTTGGGCACGAACTCGGGGATGACGATGGTGACCATGTGGTTGTCGCCGAGGGCGAGGAGATGGTTGAGGTACTCGAGAAAGGGCTGGAGGAGCGATCGATAGGGCGAGGAGAGGACGACGAGGGGCGCGCCCATGCCCCACTTGATCCACTTCTCCTCCAGGCGACGCGTCTTGTCCGGATCGAGCTCGACGTAGACGCCCTTGACCGAGGGGGCCAGCGTCCGCGCGTACTGCAGGGCGTGGATGACGCCGCGATGGATGTCACCCACGAGCACGAGCACGGTGTGCTCCAGGGGCGGCGGCCCCTCGTAGCCGTCGAGAGAGAGCTGCCCGGCCACATCGGCGTAGTGGCGATGGATGGCCATGAACATCACGACGAGGAGCGGGATCAGGAGCACCACGACCCAGGCGCCGTGGGTGAACTTGGTGGCCGTGATGACGAGAACGACCGCGCCCGTGGTGGTGGCGCCCACGGCATTGACCCACCAGCGCCAGCGCCAGCCCGGCTCGTGGCGCGCGAGCCAGCGACGGACCATGCTCGCCTGCGAGAGCGTGAAGGAGAGAAAGACTCCGACGGCATAGAGCGGGATGAGTCCGTGAGTGCTGCCGCCGAAGATCACGAGGAGGAGCGCCGCCGTCCCCCCGAGGATGAGGATGCCGTTGGAGAAGACGAGGCGATCCCCGCGCGAGCCGAACTGCCGCGGGAGGAAGCCGTCCCGGGCCAGGAAGAAGGACAATCGCGGGAAATCGGCGAAGGCCGTGTTGGCCGCGAGCACCAGGATGAGCATGGTGGCGCCCTGGATGAAGAAGTAGAAGAGGCTCTCCCCGAAGATCTGGCGGGCGAGCTGGGAGACGATGGTCTCCTCGACCATCGGAGTCAGATGGTAGTGCCGCGCCAGGAACGTGATGCCCATGAAGAGCGAGACGAGGATGACGCCGAGCCACCCGAGCACGATGCGGGCGTTCCTGGCTTCCGGAGGCTTGAAGGCGGGAATGCCGTCGGAGACGGCCTCCACGCCGGTGAGGGCCGCGCACCCCGAGGCGAAAGCCCGGAGGATGAGAAAGATGGTCAGGTCCTGCGCGGCGGGAGTGAACGGCCGCGTCGCCTGCGCGGCCACATCCCACGCCAACGCCCAGCGCACGAGCCCGTAGAGGATGAGGATGCCCGCGGCACCCACGAAGAGATAGGTGGGCAGCGCGAAGAGCTTGCCCGACTCGCGCAGGCCGCGGAGGTTGGCGAGGGTGATCGCCGCCACGAAGCCGACGCCGATGGCCACGCGATAGTCGAAGAGGGCAGGAACGGCCGAGGTGAGGGCGGCCACGCCGGCGGCCATGCTCACGGCGACGGTGAGCACGTAGTCGATGAGGAGCGCCCCCGCCGAGATGAGGCCGGGCAGCGTCCCCAGGTTGTCCTTGGTGACGATGTACGAGCCGCCGCCTTGCGGGTAGGCGAGGATGGTCTGGCGGTACGAGCTCACCACCACCGCGATCAGGATGGCGATGGCCACGCCGATGGGGATGGACAGGTAGAGGGCCGCGCTGCCCGCGAGCACGAGGATGAGGAGGATTTCTTCCGTCGCGTAGGCCACGGAGGACAGCGCGTCGGAGGAGAATACCGCGAGCGCCGCGGTCTTGGAGAGCCGCTCGTGACGGGCCTGGGCCGTGGCCAGAGGGCTCCCGACCACGAGTTTCTTGAGCGCGTGGAGATTCACCGGCGGTTCTCGGAGGCCTACCCTAGCCGCGGCCGCGGCGGCCGTCAAGCTTCAGGCGCTGGCTCACGCTTTGAGATGAAAGGGCACGTTGACGACGACGAGGCCGGGCCGGAAGAGGAGCGCCCCCTTGACGAGGAGCGCCGTCTGATTGTGCAGGACGTGCTGCCACCAGTGGCGCGGCACGAATTCGGGGATGACAATGGTGACGATCTGATGGGGTGATTGGGCCCGCAGGCGCTCGACATAGTCGAGAAGAGGGCCCAGCACCGACCGGTAGGGAGAGGACAGAACCACGAGGGGCACGCCGCACCCACCCTTTTCCCACCGCTCCTCGAGGCGCAGGGTGCGGGCGGGATCGATCTCGACGTATACGGCCTTGGGATTCGGGCTCAGCGACTGGGCATAGCGCAGGGCCCGCACCACCCCCATGTGCAGGTCTCCCGCAAGGACGAGCACGGTGTTGACCACGGGCGGCTCGTCGGCGAGGTGCTCGAGCGACAGCTCCTCGGCCACGGCCTCGTAGTGGCGATGGACGGCTTGAAAGGCCGTGACCATGAGCGGGATGAGCAGCACCACGATCCAGGCTCCGTGCGAGAACTTGGTGGCGGCGATGACGAGCGTCACGAGGCCGGTGACCACGGCGCCCGTGCCGTTGATGGCGAGCCGCCAGTGCCAGCCCGACCCGTGATCCGTGAGCCAGTGGCGCACCATGCCGGCCTGCGAGAGCGTGAACGAGAGGAACACGCCCACCGCGTAGAGGGGGATGAGGGCGTGAGTCTCCCCCTGGAAGATGACGATGAGGAGCGCGGCCAGCCCGCCCAGGATGAGGATCCCGTTCGAAAAGACGAGACGGTCGCCGAGGGTGGTGAACTGGCGCGGAGCGTAGTGGTCCCGGGAAAGAAGACTGGCCAGTCTCGGAAAGTCCGCGAACGAGGTGTTGGCGGCGAGCACGAGGATGAGCACGGTCGAGACCTGGATGAGGTAGTAGAAGAGGCCCGTCCCGAAAAGAGCCCGCGCGATCTGCGACACCACCGTCTCGTTCTCGATGGGCGTCACCTGCAGGGCGGAGGCCAGTATGGTGATGCCGAGAAAGAACGTGCCCAGGATGCCCGCCATCCAGCCCATGGTGATGGCGGCGTTGCGCGCCTCCGGCGGCTTGAAGGCGGGCACGCCGTTCGAGATCGCCTCGATCCCCGTGAGGGCCGTGCAGCCGGAGGAGAACGCGCGCAGCACGAGAAACCAGGTCAGAGGGACGGCGGTCTCTCCGGCGCGTGGAGACAAAGGCGTCAGGTCGCCGTGGAGCCAGCGGTACACTCCCGCCAGGATCAGCGCGGCGAAGGCGACGATGAAGAGATAGGTGGGGACGGCGAAGACCCGACCCGACTCGCGGACGCCGCGCAGGTTGGCGAAGGCGATGAGGCAGATGAAGCCCACGCCGAGGGCCACGCGATGGGTCAGGAGCTCTGGGAACGCCGAGGTGAGCGCGGCCACCCCGGCAGCCACGCTCACGGACACGGTCAGCACGTAGTCGATGAGGAGCGCCGCCGCGGCCACCAGCCCCGGGGTCGGGCCGAGGTTCGCGCGGGCCACGATGTAGGAGCCGCCGCCCGACGGATACGCGTGGATGGTCTGCTGATACGAGATGGCGACCACCGCGAGGAGCCCGGTGATGGCCACGGCCACCGGCACGGCCAGATGGGCCGCGGCCATGCCGGCCAGGATGAGCACGAGGAGGATCTCTTCCGTCGCATACGCCACGGAGGAGAGCGCATCGGAGGAGAAGACGGCGAGGGCGACGCGCTTCGAGAGCCGCTCGTGGCGCGCCTGGGCCAGGGGCATCGGCCGCCCGACCACCCAGCGCTTCAGCAGGCTGGCGTTCATGGCCGCCGCGAGCGGGGCACCACGCGGCGGGTCAGGAGCTTCCGCCCTTGGGCTCGCCCTCCTTGGCGGTGGTCTTGGCCTCGGGCTCATCCGTGCCCTTCTTGAACTCGCGAATCGCCTGCCCGAGCGAGCGCCCCAGCTCCGGGATCTTGGCGCCGCCGAAGAGGACGAGGGCGATCAGCAAGATGACGATCAGCTCCTGTGCTCCAAGACCAAACATGGTGTGTGCTCCTCTGACCGCGATTCGTCCACGCCGACGGCCGGCTCGACCGCTGCCAGCCTACGCCCCCGGCCGCGACAGTGTCAAACCCGCTCGCCCCAAGCGTTTCTTGGCGCCGGGGCCCCTCGGTTGCTAGGCTGACCGCAGCCGGCCGACCGCCCTCGACTCCCGGGGACTCCAAGGAGACGCCCATGAACATCCTGGTGCCGGACATCGCCGTGGCGGAGAAGATCCTCCGCTCCGTCGCCGTCTACGGCTTCCTGCTCGTAGCCTTTCGCATCGCAGGCAAGCGCCAGCTCGGCCAGATGACGGCCTTCGATCTCATCGTGCTCCTCATCATCAGCAACGTTCTCCAGAACGCAGCCATCGGCAACGACAACTCCCTGGGCGGGGGGCTCCTGGGCGCCACCGTGATCATCGTCCTCAACTATCTCATCGCGTGGCTGACCTACCGCCACCGGGGGCTCGAGCGGATCGTCGAGAACTCTCCGACCATCCTCGTCAAGCACGGCCACGTCTTGCGCTCGAATCTCGATAGAGAGTGCATGAGCCTCCCCGAGCTCCGGGCAGCCCTGCGCAAGGAAGGCATCACCACGATGAGCGAGGTGCGCTACGCCATCCTCGAAGAGGATGGCCACGTGACCGTGATCCCGAGAAGGGCCACGCCGGCGTGAGCCTGATCGCGGGCTGGTTCTCGGCGGGCCCGGGGGTGGGTGACCCCGCGACCCTGCTCGCGCACTGGGGCTATGTCGCGGTCTTCGTCCTCGTCATCCTCGGCAACGCGGGAGTGCCCGTCCCCGAGGAGACCGTCCTCCTCCTCGCGGGCTACCTCGTGTGGCGCGGAGAGCTCGAGCTGCACATCGTGCTCGCCGTCGGCTTCGCGGCCGCCGTCATCGGCGACAATATCGGCTACTGGCTGGGGCGCCGCTTCGGCAAGGGCGCGCTCGAGCGCCACGCGCACTGGATCCTCGGACACCCGGAGCGGCTCGAGTCCATGCAGCGCTTCGTCGCTCGGCGCGGCGCCCTGGCCGTCTTCGTCGCCCGCTTCGTGCCCGGGCTCAGGTTCACGGCGGGCCCGCTCGCCGGCGCCCTCGGCCTCGATGCGTGGTCCTTCATGGGCGCCAACGTGCTCGGCGCCGCCTTCTACGTTCCCCTCACGGTGGCGGGCGGGTGGGCCATCGGCTATGGACTGGGCGGCTACGTCGAGCGGCTGAGGCGGGTCGTGGGCAACGTGGAGCACTTCGTGCTGCTGGCCGCGGTGGCCAGCGCGGGCGCGCTCATCGCGTGGCGCGCCGCGCGCTGGCTGAGCCGACGGCCCAAGGCCTCCTGAGCCGCCTCGGCGGGCTCAGGGCGCCTTGACGTCGCCGAACCCGTCCGACCCGCGCAGGCGATCGTCCGTCCCCGGGATATAGCGCCGCTCGAGCTCCTGGAAATGGGCGACTCTCGCCATCACGTGATGGCTCTCCGTGGGGTGGCCCACCTTGGTGCGCTCGAGCCCCCATTGCCCCTGTTCCTCGTTCTTGACGAGATCGTGCATGGCATTCCACACCGCGTACATGGCGGCGTGCGCGCCGTAGAGGGTGATGAAGATGAACTTGTAGCCGAGCTCGCCCAGCTCGCGGAACGTGAAGGGATGGGGATCCTTGTGCCACCGGAAGGACGACGAGTAGTTGAAGGCGAGAGGGAGCTTCGGGTGGGTCTGGCGCATGGCCCGGGCGAACTCGATGGCGGGGCCGCGGTCGGAGTTCGACAGCTCGCACCAGACCAGATCCACGCCGGCGTCGGCATACGCCCGCCCGCGCCAGATCGCCTCCTCCATGCTTCCCCCCACCGCCCCGTAGGCGTCGGTGCGCGCGATGACCACGAAGTCTCGGTCGAGCCTGTCTCGCTCGGCGAGGGCGGCGCGATACTTCCCGATGGCCTCCTCGCGTGACACGACGGTCTTGCCCGCGATGTGGCCACAGCGCTTGGGGAAGCGCTGATCTTCGAGGTGGATGCCCGCCACCCCGGTCTTCACGAACTCCTGTACCGTGCGCATGGTCGAAAGGGCATTGCCGTAGCCGTCGTCGGCGTCGGCGATGATCGGGACCTCGACGGCGCTGGCGACCATGGAGGCCGTCTTGGCGACCTCGGTCATGGTCAGGAGGCCCATGTCCGGCCACCCGTTGAGCATGGCCACCGAGTATCCGGACAGGTAGATGGACTTCATGCCCGCGCTCTCCGCGATCTGAGCGTCGAGGGGCGAGTAGATTCCGCCCGTGTAGAGGTACGGCTCGTCCCGGAGCAGCTGACGGAAGATCGTGCCCTTGCTCTCCATGTCTTCCTCCGCGCTCAGATCCGCGCGGGCGCCGATGGCGCCCAGGGCAGCTCGAGCAGGTTCTCGGCACAGTGGCCGCAGTAGTGGGTGGACTCGAGCTGGTACGCGCACGCGGAACAGCAGGGCGCCCCGCATGCGATGCATCCAAGCTGCTCGAAGGCGAAACGCACTTCGCTTCCGCACCGGCAGTGACCGGCCATGGCAGACCTCCTTTGGTCTTGGCCGTGGCATGGCGGCAAGAAGCGTTCCGAGGCGCTAAGTGGCTGGAAGAATGCGAGTCTCGCCAGCTCGATCCCTGTGGAGTGATCAGAAAGTGAGACGCTAAGGTCTCACAAATTCACGTCCAGGCAAGCCATCTGAATCTCAAACTATTATGGAACCTGGCGCGATTGCCTTTTCATCAGTATGGGACTCGCAGGTCTCACTACTGAGACTCATATGTCCCACTTCTGAAAGACTTTGTTTTGATTCGGTATTTCAATATGAGGCGATGGAGATTGCGGCGGGTGATCCCGGCTCGCCTGGCCGCCACCGAGACATTGCCGCGGGCCTCTGCCAACAAGCGGCTGATGGCCTCACGCTCGAAGAGAGCCAGGGTCCTGGCGCGGGCTTGCAGGAATCCTTCGCCCGCCCGGAGCGTCGCCGGCGCAGGCTCCTGCAGGTGCAACGGAAGATGAGCGACGTCAACCTGGCGACTCGTGGCCAGCACTACCGCGCGCTCGATGATGTTCTCGAGCTCGCGTAAATTGCCGGGCCACGGATACCGCTTGAGGAGGTCGAGGGCTTCCGGGGCAAAGCGGTCCACGCGCTTGTTGACCTTGGCCTCGGCCTTGCGAAGGAAGTGATGGGCGAGCACGGGAATGTCCTCGGTCCGCTCACGCAGCGGCGGAAGCGTGATGGTGAAAGTGTTGAAGCGGTAGAAGAGATCCTCCCTGAACTCGCTGACCGCGAGCGCCTTCTCGAGATCACGGTTGGTGGCGGCGATGACGCGCACCCGGACCTTGCGAGTGACCACGTCCCCCACGGGCTTGATCTCGCCCGTCTGCAGCACGCGGAGGAGCTTGGCCTGCATCTCGAGCGGCATGTCGCCGACCTCGTCGAGGAAGATGGTGCCGCCGTCCGCCCGCTCGAAGAGGCCAGGCTTGTCCGCCACCGCGCCCGTGAAGGCCCCGCGCTTGTGGCCGAAGAGCTCGGATTCGAGCAGGGTGGGAGCGAGGGCCGTGCAGTTGACGGTGACGAGGGGCCGCTCCCGCACGTTCGAGTACCGGTGAATGGCGCGAGCCACCAGCTCCTTGCCCGTGCCCGACTCGCCGCGGATGAGCACGGTGGTGGGGGTGGCGGCCACGCGCACGATCAGCTCGGCCAGCTCCTTCATCTTGGGATTCTGGCCGAGGATGAAGTCGCCCTCGGCCTGCGCCTGGATCTCGCGCAGCATCATCCCGTACCGGTCTTCCAGCTCCTCCGAGCGCTTGCGCTCCGCGAGCAGGTCCCACATGAACTTGGCGCTCGCCCCGCCCATCACCTCGGCGGTGGGAGGTTTGAGCGTCTGGATGGCCCGCTCGACGTCGGGACTCCCCGTGACGTCGATGATGAGATCCACCGTCGGGTCGGCCACGAGGGCGCCGAGCTCCGTGGCCACGGGGACATTGAGTCGCCGCGCCAGCTCGAGACCGGGGGCCCACGGATTGAGATCGGCAATCCCGAGGATGGTGACGGTGGGATCGCCCACGAACATCTCGAGGAGGGCGCGCCCTCCCTTGCCGGCCCCGATGATGACGACCTTGGTCATGGGCGGCGGCGAGGACCGATCAGAACGGCTGCGGCACCTGGTCGCGTTCTGCGCGGTTCTCGAAGGACGCGTACTCGGGGATGAAGGTCAGGTTGATCGTCCCCGTGGGACCGTTCCGCTGCTTGCCGATGATGACCTGGGCGAGGTGCTCGTTCTCCGCCGGCTGCACGCCGTACCGATCGGGCCGGTAGAGAAAGAGGATGAGGTCGGCGTCCTGCTCGAGAGCGCCGGACTCGCGCAGGTCGGACAGCTGGGGCTCCTTGCTCTGGCGGCTCTCCACCGCGCGCGAAAGCTGGGAGAGGGCCACCACGGGCACGTTGAGCTCCTTGGCCAGGGCCTTGAGCGAGCGCGAGATCTCGGAGATCTCCTGCTGTCGGTTCTCGGGGTTCCGGCCCCGCATGAGCTGGAGATAGTCGATGACGATGAGGTCGAGGCCGTGCTCGGCCTTCATGCGTCTCGCCTTGGCCCGGGCCTCGAGCACGGACAGGGCGGGCGAGTCGTCGATGTAGATGGGCGCCTCCGCGAGCCGGCCCGCGGCGTTGGTGAGGCTCGTCCAGTCGCGCGTGTCGAGGTAACCCGTGCGCACCTTGTGCGAATCCACGCGCCCCTCCGCGCAGAGGAGACGCTGGACGAGCTGCTCCTTGGACATCTCGAGGCTCAGGACGAGGACGCGACGCTGGCTCCGCACGCCCGCGTACTTGGCGATGTTCATGGCGAAGGCGGTCTTGCCCATGGAGGGCCGCCCCGCAATGATGATGAAATCGCTCGACTGGAAGCCCGAGGTCTTCTCGTCGAGCCCGGAGAAGCCCGTGGCCAGTCCGGTGATGTGCTCCTTCTGGTCGTAGAGCTTCTCGATCTGCTCGAAGGTGCCCTTGAGGATGGAGCGCACGGGGAAGGCGGTGCCCTGCATGCGCCGCTCGGAGATCTGGAAGATGAGCCGCTCGGCGTCGTCCAGCACCTTCTCGACGTCGTCGCGCCCGTCGTAGCTCCGGCCGATGATCTCGGTGGCGATCCGGATGAGGTCGCGCAGGACGGCCTTCTCCCGCACGATGGCGCCGTAGGAAAGGAGATGGGCGGCCGTGGCCGCCTCCTCGGCGAGGGCGCCGAGGGCGGCGGGACCTCCGACCTCGTCGAGCTCGCTGCGCCGGCGGAGCTCCTCGGAGATGGTGAGCAGGTCCACCGGCTCGTTGCGCTCGAAGAGCGCGAGCATGGAGTCGAAGATCTTGCGGTGGCCTTCCTTGTAAAAGTCGGCGGGCTTGAGGAGCTCGACCGCCTTGGGAAGGCTCTCCCGATCCAGGAGCATTCCCCCCAGCACCGCCCGCTCCGCCTCCAGGCTGTGCGGCGGGATCTTGGAGGTGAGGAGATCGGCGAGCGTCGCCACGTCTACTCGCGGGTGACGGAGACCTTGAGCTGCGCGGTCACCTCGGCGTGAAGGCGGACGGGGACGGAGAACTCACCCACCGACTTGATCGGCTCGTCCAGGGCGATGCGCCGCCGCTCGATGTCGACGCCGTGCTCCGTGAGGTAGGCGGCGAGGTCGGCCTTGCCCACGGAGCCGAAGAGGCGCCCTTCGTCGGAGGCGGGGCGGACCTGGGTGAAGTGCAGCGCCTCGATCGCCGCCGCCTGGCTCTGGGCCTGGGCCTTGAGCTTGGCCGCCGCCGCGTCCTGGCGGCTCTTGATCTGCTCGAGGTTCTTGAGATTGGCGGGGGTGGCGTTGAGGGCCAGCTTCTGGGGCAGGAGGAAGTTGCGCGCGTAGCCGTCGGACACGTCACGGACCTCGCCGCGGCGGCCCAGCGACGGCACGTCGTCCATGAGAATGATCTTCATGCGCGCCCCCTACTCCGACGTCTGGGCCAGGAGCGCGACGGTACGCGCTCGCCGGATGGCGCGGGTGAGCTGGCGCTGGTGCCGGGCGCAGCTGCCCGAGATTCGGCGCGGGGTGATCTTGCCGCGCTCTGACACGAAGTTCTTCAGCCGGCGCACGTCCTTGTAGTCGACGAGCTGCACCTTGTCCATGCAGAACTTGCAGACCTTGCGCCGGCCGAACCGGCGCCGCTTGACGGGCTTGCTAGTAGGCGGAATAGCTCTCTCTCCTTGTCGTGACGTTTCCCGCGCCTAGAAGGGGACTTCGTCTTCCCCTGCTTCGGCGGCGGCCTCGACAGCCTCGGGCGGGCCGCCCGGCGCGGTCGCCGGCGCCTTGCTCCGTCCCATGAACTGCACGCGCTCTGCGACCACCTCGACCACGTTGCGCTTCTGGCCGTCCTTGGTCTCCCAGTCGCGCGTCTGCAGCCGCCCCTCCACCAGGATGGGGCTACCCTTGTCGAGGTACTCGCCGCAGCTCTCCGCCTGCTTGCCCCACACCACCACCGTGAGGAAACAGGTCTCCTCGCGCTTCTCACCGCCCTGGGTCGTGTAGTTGCGATTCACCGCGAGGCGCAGGTCCGCCACCGCGGTGCCGCTGGGCGTGTAGCGAAGCTCCGGAGGACGCGTCAGGTTGCCCATGAGGAACACTTTGTTGAGGTTCGCCATCAGGCGTTCTCCTCGACGGCCGCCGGCTGTGGCTTGGGCGTTCCGCGCACGCGCTTCTTGACAGGCACCCGCGTGGTCATGAAGCGCAGCACGTGCTCGTTGAGCTTGAGCTGCCGCTCGAACTCCTTGACGGTGGCCGGCTCGGCAGAGCACTCGATGACCGCGTACGTGCCCTCCCGCTGCTTGCGCAAGTCATATGCGAGCCGACGCTTCCCCCAGCTCTCGGACTTGCCCGGCTCGGCGCCGAGTCCCTTCAGGGTCTCGGTGAGGCGACCGAGCAGCACCGGGACTTCCTCGTCGGTCAGTCGCGGATCGATGATGAGCAATATCTCGTACGGATACAGACGATTCACCTCCTCCAACTCCCCACGGTCAATTGGAAAAGCACTTGACCATACCACAGATGCCATTCCCGAACACCACCCATGCCCGTCATGTCCGCCCGTCCTGTCCGGATGATGGATGGGTCCGTGGCCCGCGTCAAGACGTGAACAAAAAGACACGGCCCCCGCCGGATATCCGGCGGGGGCCGTGAGCGTTTCAGATTCTCCTAGAAGTCGCCGTGCGGCATGGGCGGCGCGGCGGGCCCCTTCTCCTCCGGCAGATCCGTGACGAGCGCCTCCGTGGTCAACAGCAGCGAGGCGACCGAGGCGGCGTTTTGCAAGGCCACGCGCTCGACCTTGGTGGGGTCGATGATGCCCGCGTCGATCATGTCGACAAACTCGAGGCTCTCGGCGTCGAAGCCGCGGGTGGCGACTTTCTCCGCCTTCACCTTCTCCACGATGACGCTCCCCTCGAGCCCGGCGTTCTCCACGATCTGGCGGATCGGCTCTTCGAGCGCCCGGCGCACGATCATGGCGCCGACCTTCTCATCGCCCTCGAGCTTCAGCCCGTCGATCTTGGTGGACGCCCGCAGCAGGGCGACGCCGCCGCCCGGCACGATCCCCTCTTCCACCGCCGCGCGTGTCGCGTTGAGCGCATCCTCCACGCGGGCCTTCTTCTCCTTCATGGCCGTCTCGGTGGCGGCCCCGACCTTCACGACGGCCACGCCGCCGGCCAGCTTGGCCAGCCGCTCCTGGAGCTTCTCACGATCGTAGTCCGAGGTGGTTTCGTCGATCTGCGCCCGGATCTGCTTGATACGTCCCTCGATGGAGGCCGTCTTGCCCGCGCCCTCGACGATGGTGGTGTTGTCCTTGTCCACCACCACCTTCTTGGCCTTCCCCAGGTCTTCCAGCTTGATGTTCTCGAGCTTGATGCCGAGGTCTTCCGTGATCGCCTTGCCGCCGGTGAGGGTGGCGATGTCCTCGAGCATGGCCTTGCGACGATCGCCGAAGCCCGGGGCCTTCACGGCCGCGCAATGCAGGGTGCCGCGGAGCTTGTTGACCACGAGGGTGGCCAGGGCCTCGCCCTCGATGTCCTCGGCGATGATGAGAAAGGGCTTACCCGCCCGCGCCACCTGCTCGAGCAGCGGCAGCATGTCCTTCATCACGCTGATCTTCTTCTCGTGGATCAGGACGAGGGCGTCCTCGAGGACGCACTCCATGCGCTCGGCGTCGGTCACGAAGTAGGGCGAGAGGTATCCGCGGTCGAACTGCATGCCCTCGACCACGTCGAGCACCGTCTCGGCGGACTTGGACTCCTCGACCGTGATCACGCCGTCCTTGCCTACCTTCTCCATGGCTTCGGCGATCAGGTTGCCGATGGCCTTGTCGTTGTTGGAGGCGATGGAGGCGACCTGCGCGATCTCCTTCTTGTCCTTGGTCGACTTGCTGAGCTTCTTGAGCTCCGCCACGACCGCTTCCACGGCCGCGTCGATCCCGCGCTTGAGTCCCATGGGGTTGGCGCCCGCGGTGACGTTCTTCAGGCCCTCCTTGAAGATGGCCTGGGCGAGCACGGTCGCGGTGGTCGTTCCATCACCGGCGATGTCCGAGGTCTTGGACGCCACTTCCTTGAGCATCTGCGCGCCCATGTCCTCGTAGTTGTCCTTGAGCTCGATCTCCTTGGCCACCGTCACGCCGTCCTTGGTGATGGTGGGGCTGCCGAACTTCTTGTCGATGACCACGTTGCGCCCCTTGGGGCCCATGGTGGCCTTGACAGCAGCGGACATGACGTTGATTCCGCGCAAGAGGGCGGCTCGGCCCTCGTCGCTGAACAGAACCTGCTTGGGCATCTGACTCTCCTCCTCGTTCGTTCGTATGGAATTGACCGGCCTGGATGGCCGGCCGGGTGTCTGCCGGGCGCGCGCGCCCGGTCGTGTGCCGACCTACCGGCTACTCAAGAATGCAGAGCACGTCCTCTTCACGCAGGATCAGGTACTCCTCGTCGTCCAGCGTCACCTCGGACCCCGAGTACTTGCCGAAGAGGATCTTGTCGCCCGCCTTCACGTCGAGCGCGACCTTCTTGCCCTCGTCCGTGACCTTGCCATTTCCCACGGCGATCACCTTGCCCTCCTGCGGCTTCTCCTTTGCGGAGTCGGGGATGATGATCCCGCCCTTCTTGGTCTCCTTCTCTTCCTGGCGCTTGACGAGAATCCGGTCATGCAACGGACGAATCTTCATAGCCAAATCGCCTCCCGATAGATAAGATGTTGTGGCTCCTGATCCCTTCGTGACCGTTTCGGAGGTTAGCACTCACCGACTACGAGTGCTAATATAGTCAACAAGGCTGGTCAAGTCAAGCGGCAATAATTCCAGCCATTTCAGCAGTTTATACGGAGGCTTCCTCATGCCCGCCATCCCGTCGAAGCCCCGCGTCATGATCTCGCGAGCCCTGCCCGAGGAGGTCATCGCGCGCGCCAGGAGCCGGGCCGACGTGGATCTGCACGCGGGAGACAAGCCCCTGTCGAAGACCGAACTGATCGCGAGGGTGAAGGATCGCGAGGGTCTCGTGTGCCTCATCACCGACACCATCGATTCGTCGGTTTTCGAGTCCTCTCCCGGTCTCAAGGTGGTCTCCAACGTCGCCGTCGGCTTCAACAACATCGACGTGGCGGCGGCGACCAAGCGGGGCGTCGTGGTCACCAACACGCCGGACGTCCTCACGGAGACCACGGCGGACTTCGCGTGGACGCTCTTGATGGCCACGGCCCGGCGGCTGGTCGAGGCGGATCGCTACGTCCGCGACGGCAAGTTCACGCAGTGGGAGTACATGGTCCTGCTCGGCGGCGACGTCCACGACAAGACGCTGGGCATCATCGGCTTCGGGCGTATCGGCCGGGCCATGGCCCGGCGCGCCCTCGGCTTCAACATGCGCGTCCTCTATCAGGATGCCGTGGCGGCAGACCCCGCCACCGAGCGGGAGCTTCGCGCCACGCGCACGGATACGGCCACGCTCCTGCGCGACTCCGATTTCGTCAGCATCCACACGCCGCTCCTCCCGGACACCCGCCACCTCATCAATGCGCAGTCGCTCCGCACCATGAAGAAGACGGCCTACCTCGTCAATGCCTCCCGCGGTCCCGTGGTCGACGAGGCGGCGCTGGTGCAGGCTCTGAAGGAAGGCTGGATCGCGGGAGCCGGTCTCGACGTCTTCGAGGAAGAGCCGAAGGTCCATCCCGGCCTCATGGGTCTTTCCAACGTGGTGCTCGCCCCGCATATCGCCAGCGCCTCCTCGGATACGCGGATCAAGATGGCGGCCCTCGCCGTGGACAACTGTCTCGCGGTCCTCGAAGGGCAGACTCCCCCCACGCCCGTCAATCCGGAGGTCCTGGGGAAGCGCTAGGAGCCGGATGAGCGAGGCCCGCCGAGACGGCGGGTCAAGCGGTCCAGCCGGTAGACAAGCGCAGAGAGCACGATCTCGGAGGCGCGATGCAGACGCGCGCGCTCCAGAGCTTCGGTCACCACCGAGTGCGCCCGGGCGAAGTCGCGCAGACGGTGCTCGTGGATCTTGGCCATCTCCTCCCAGGGGCGCGGATCGAATCCTCGCCCGCCGCGGGCCGCGGCTTCCCAGAGCGTGTGAGAAGCTTCCCAGCGCGCCCGCCGCTTTTCTCCCCAGGCCAGGCGCGCGAGCAGCCGCTCTCGCGCGGGGCTGTCGAGCCCGCGCTCGAGGGCCATCCGGTAGCACGCCTCGCCCCGATCCGGATCGACCAGCTCCCAGAGCCTCCCGAGCCCGCTGAGCTCGTCGGGGCCGAGCTCGGCGACCGGAGCGCGATCGAGGGCGTCGGCGACCCAGCCCGTGAGGGCCGCCAGCGAGAGAACGTCGTGGCGATTGTGCTCGAAGACGCGGGGAAGCTCCCCGGGCGCCTTGCGCCTGAGGTACTCGAAGTACACGGAGGGGATCAGCGCGCCCGGCAGGTCCCCCGCCCGCTCGAAGCCCAGCGCGTGCAGCTCGACGGTGACGAGCCGGCAATCGGAGAGCCGGGCGCTCCAGAGCCGGCGCGCCGCGGGCAGGAGGTCGAGGTGGGGAATCGTCCCCGGCCACCGACGGCGCGCGAGCACGAAGCGTGTCTCGAGAAGGGGTAGATCGAAGCCGGCGCCATTGTAGGTGACGAGGCCGTCCACCTCGCGCAGCAGCGGCTCCAGCGCGGCCAGGAGCGCCGGCTCGTCGTCGAGATCCCGCATGAAGTACTGCCGCACCTCGAACTCGTCGCCGTCGAAAAAGCCCACGCCGACGAGAAAAGCGTAGGTCCCGGTTCCCCCCGCGAGGCCGGTGGTCTCCGTGTCCAGATAGAGGAGCCGGGGACCCTTCGGCGGCTCCCCGCGGCGGGCGAGAAGGGCGAGGGGCTGGTGGGCCATGGCCCGCGCGGCATCGAGGGGCTGACGGCCGTGGCAGTGGCCGGCCACGAAGCGGCGGCGGACGCAGAGGATCTGCCCCTTGTCGGTCTCCTCGACACTCCCGCCCAGGAGGTCCTCCAGCGAGCCCGTGCGCCGGAAGGGCGCGGGCGCGCGGCTCTTGGCTTCGAGACGACGGATGACCTGGCTCAGATCGGAGAGGGAGGGATTCTGCGTCACGCGGACGGCGGATCTAGCGGCGGGCGACGAGCCGCTGGAGAAGCGCCAGGGCAATGGGCTTGGCGCGCCGGCCGACCTCGTTCACGGGCCCGACGCAGGACGGGCAGCCCGCGGGGCACGCGCAGGTCCGGAGGACCTCGAGCCCGCGCGCGAGCAGGTCGGGCAGCACCTCGAAGATGCGCTCGGCCAGCCCGATGCCGCCGGGCTGATTGTCGTAGAGATAGATGGTGGGGGTGAACTCGTCGCCCTGGACGAGCTGGGCGCGCATGATCTCGCGCGTGACCACCTTGCCCTCGGCATAGGGCGAGCCGTCCCCGAGCCAGGCGCCGATATCGCGGATGTCGCACAGAAGGAAGATGGGGGCGAGGGAGTGGAGCAGCCGCGTGAGGGCGCGCAGCCCATCCACCAGCTCGTCGCGGTGGGAGGAGATCTCCGCGAGGAGCGCGGGCGCCACGGTCAGCCACGCCGCCGTCGTCTGCATCTCCTGCTGGGGCAGCTCGACTTCGCCCGCCCCCACGTTCTCCAGCGTGCCCATCTTGATCTTCTTGAAGCCCACCACCTTCTCGGCGACGAGCACCTCGCCCTGCTCGGCCACGAGGCCCGGAGTCTCCTGGCGGCTGAAGCGCTGGAGGATCCACACGCCCTTGGCGCTGATGGCGTCGGTGAAATAGTCGACGACGACCTTCTTCACGTAGGCGACCTTTTCCTCGTCCTCCCGATAGCGAAGCTCCTGGACCTCGAAGGGCTCGCCCTCGACCATGTAGATGGCCTTGGGATAGATCATGGCGAAGGCGCTCTTCCAGTCCACCTCGGCGATGATCTGCCGCCGCTTGATCTGCTTCTCGTCGCGCGCCGTCGTGTCGATCACGAGGAAGTTGTCCGAGGTGACGGTGCGCAGGGAGACGTGGTCCGCCGGGTACGTCTCCGAGGTCCAGTGGAACTGCTGGCCCGCCCGGTGGAGCAACCCTTCCCCCTCGAGGGCCTGGAGATGGGCCTGGACGTCGCCCCCGAATGTCTCGGCGGTGGCGAAGGGCAGCTCGAAGGCCGCGCACTTGAGGTGGTTCACGAGGATGAACGGGTTCTCCGGGTTGACGCGCGCATGCTCGGGCGGCGCCCCGAAGAGATAGTCCGGATGCGTGGCCAGGTACTGGTCCATGGGCGCGCTGGTGGCGACGAGGACGGCCACCGATCCGCCGCTCCGCCGGCCCGCCCGGCCCGCCTGCTGCCACATCGAGGCGATCGTGCCGGGATAGCCGGCGAGGACGGCCGCGTCGAGGTGACCGATGTCGATGCCGAGCTCGAGCGCGCTCGTGGCCACCACCCCCAGCACCTCGCCCGAGCGCAGCCCCTGCTCGACCTCCCGCCGGCGCAGCGGCAGGTAGCCGCCGCGGTAGCCGCGAACGATGCCCGAGTCGCCCGTCCGGTCCTCGACTCCCTGCTTCACGGTCGCGAGCACCACCTCGGTGGAGAGGCGGCTCTGGCAGAAGACGATGGTGGCGACCCTCTCCTTGAGAAAGCGGATGGCGAGCCCCGCCGCCTCCCCGAGATACGGCGCGCGAATCCCCAGCTCGGGATTGATCACGGGCGGGTTGTAGCAGAGAAAGAGCTTCTCCCCCGTGGGCGCTCCGCTCTCGCCGACCTCGCTGACGTGCTCGCCCGTCAAACGCTCCGCGAGCTCGCGAGGATTGGCGATGGTGGCCGAGGCCATGATGAACTGCGGGGCCGAGCCGTAGTGGCGGCAGATGCGCGTGAGCCGTCTCAGCACGTTGGCGAGGTGGCTGCCGAAGACGCCGCGATACGCGTGCAGCTCGTCGATCACGACGTAGCGGAGATTCTGGAAGAGGTTCACCCACTTGGTGTGGTGCGGCAGGATGCCGGAGTGGAGCATGTCGGGATTGGTGAGCACGAGGTTGGCCCGCGCGCGCACCGAGCGGCGGGCGTCCTGCGGAGTGTCACCGTCGTACGTGTACATGCGCATGTCGGGCAGCGACTTCGCGAGCTCCGTCAGCTCGGCGAGCTGATCCTGGGCGAGGGCCTTGGTGGGGAACAGATACAGCACGCGAGACTCCGGCTGCTGGACGAGGGCCTGGAGCACGGGCAGGTTGTAGCAGAGCGTCTTGCCGGACGCGGTCGGCGTCACCACGACCACGTGCTCGCCCTTGGCGACGGTCTCGAAGGCCCGCGCCTGGTGCGAGTAGAGCTGCTGGATCCCGCGCCCGCGGAGTGCCTCGACGAGGCGAGGATCGAGCGAGGAGGGAAACGGCGCGTAGACGGCGGGGCGGGCCTCGAAGTGCCGGACGGCGGTGATGAGAGGGCCGGTCCTGGACGATGTCAGCAGCTCGTCGAGAACATCCTGGAGCGGCATGGCTCATCCTATGTTTAGTGGCGGAGCCTTGTCAACTTTGGGCGGTTCGTGACACCCTCAGGAGATGGTCCGGCTCCTGCCTCCCCTCTGCTGGACCGGGCTCATCGCGTGGCTGGGAAGCGGCTACTGGAGCGGCGCGCACACGTCGACCTGGCTCTATCCCACGCTGCGCGCGATCTTTCCCCGCGCCTCCGCCGCACAGATCGAGACCATCCACTTCTTCATTCGAAAGGCCGCTCATGTCCTCGAGTACGCGGTCCTGAGCGGTCTCTGGCGGCGCGCCCTCGGCGGCTGGCGCGTCCCCCTCCTCCTCTGCCTCCTCACCGCCACCCTCGACGAGCTCAGACAGACGGTGACCCCTGGGCGCTCCGGCGCCCTCGCCGACGTCCTCCTCGACGGCGCGGCGGCGGCCGTCGTGCTCATGACCTACTGGCCGCCCCGATTCGGTCGCGGGGCGCCCTCGTGAGCACCACCGCGACCAGGCCAGGCGTGAGCTGGCGGCACTCCAACCTGCCCCAGCCCCCTCCCTACACGCTCCGGAACGTCATCCGCGTGATCGGGCCGGGCGCTATCCTGCTCGGCCTCTCTCTCGGCTCGGGCGACTGGGTGCTGGGCCCGGTGGTGACGGCGCGATGGGGGACGACGTTTCTCTGGATCTGCGCCGTGTCCGTCCTGCTGCAGGCCCTTCTCAATACCGAGATGGCGCGCTACACCCTCGCCACGGGCGAGTCCATCTTCGCCGGCTTCATGCGGGGCAGGCCCGGCCCTCGACTCTGGGGCTCCGTTTACACGCTCCTTCATCTCGCGCAGGTCGGCTGGCCCGGCTGGGCCCTGGCCGCGGGAGCCGCTCTCGTAGGGGCCTTCCTCGGCCGGCCGCTCCGTCCCGAAGATGGCCCGGTCATCGTGGCGCTGGGGTATCTCATCTTCCTCGGCGCCGTCTTCGTCACTTTCCTCGGCCCGCAGGTGCGACGCACGGTCGAGCTCTGCGAGTGGCTCGTCATGGGACTGGCCCTGCTCTTCCTCGCCGCCCTCGCGCTGTCGATCGTGCACTGGGCCACGTGGGTCTCCGTCATCGTCGGCTTCCTGCCTCCCGTGCTCGGCGAGCCCGCCCCGCCCTCGGACATGGACTGGTGGCTCCTCGTCGCCTTCGCCGCGTACTCGGGCGGCGGAGGGACAATCAATGCCTCTCTCACGCACTGGCTACGCGACAAGGGCTTCGGCATGGCCGGCACCGTCGATGGGCGCGCCGTCGTCGTAGGCGGAGAGACCGTCCGCTTCGCCCGGGACGGCATGACGTTCGCGCCCACGGAGATGAATCTCGCGAAGTGGCGCCAGTGGTGGCGTTATCTCCGCACGGACTTCTGGTACCTCTGGGCGGCCGGCTGCGTCGCGGGCATGGCCCTGCCCGTCCTGGTGACGGCGCAGCTCGTGGCGCCCGGTGAGACATGGATCGACTTCGCGGCCGCCGTCGGCCTCGCCCAGGTCCTGGGGAAGAGCTATGGCCTCGTCCTCTGGACGGGAGCGCTCCTGATCGGCTTCGGCGTCCTCGCCGCCACGCAGGTGGGCATCGTGGCCGGCTACGCGCGGAGCGTAACGGACATCCTCTGGACGGCCAGCGCCCGGTCGCGGCCCGCGGGCGCCGAGGGCGGAGCGGGGGGCGTCTACTGGTTGTCCCTGGCCGGTTTCACGCTGGCGGGCTGCCTCGCCATGACCCTCGCCGACCCGCTGCTGCTCATCGTGATCAGCGCCAGCGTGGCCGCGTTCAACTTCGTCGTCCTGTCGCTCCACACGCTATGGGTCAACCGCACTCTCCTGCCCCGCGCGCTCCGGCCCACCCTGTGGCGGGAGCTCGCCGTGCTTGCCTGCGCGCTCTTCTTCGCGGCGCTCCTCGCGCGGGCGATCCTGAGCTCGTCGATCCTGGCGGGATTTCTCGGCTGATCCGGTTGACCGGGCGAAATCGACCCGGTCAGCCCAAATCGAAGAGGAGCACTTCGGCGGGCGCGGAGGCGCGGATGTCGAGCGCGCCTTCCTCGCTCAGCGCCGCCCCATCACCGACGCCGAGGGCGACGCCGTTGAGGCTCACCGCTCCCCGCGCCACGTGCACCCAGGCGTGGCGGTCCCTGCCGAGCGCGTGGCGCACCGCCTGGCCCGGCTCGAGGAGGGCCGTCCACACCAGGGCGTCCTGGTGAATGGTCACGGCGCCGTCCCGGCCGTCGCGCGCGGCGAGGAGGCGCAGCCGTCCGCGTCGCTCCGAATCCTCGAAGCGCTTCTGCTCGTAGCTCGGGGCGAGCCCGCGCGCGCTCGGGAGGAGCCAGATCTGCAGGAGATGCACGGGCGCCTCGCGTGACGGGTTGAACTCGCTATGCGTCACCCCCGTGCCCGCGCTCATTCGCTGCAGGTCGCCCGGGACGATGACCGAGCCATTGCCCATGCTGTCCTTGTGCTCGAGCGCGCCTTCGAGGACCCAGGTGATGATCTCCATGTCGCGGTGGCCATGGGTGCCGAAGCCCTCGCCCGGCTGGACGCGGTCGTCGTTGATGACACGAAGCGAGCGAAATCCCATGTGCTTCGGGTCGTGATAGGAGGCGAACGAGAAGGTGTGATACGTGTCGAGCCATCCGTGATCGAAATGCCCGCGCTCGGCGGCCGGCCGCAGCGTCATCATGGCGACTTGATCATCGCACCTCGCGCAAGCACGAGCCGGACGTCCGCGAGCGCCTGGATGCGCTCGGCGGCCTCGCCCACCACCGCCACGAGGTCGGCGGCCAGGCCGGGCGCAACGCGGCCGGTCTCGTTCTCGAGGCCGAGCGCCTGCGCAGCCACGACGGTGGCCGCGCGGATCGCTTCGAGGGGGGACATGCCGTGCTTGATCATGAGCTCGAGCTCGGGCAGCAGGCTGCCGTGAGGATTGAAGGGCGTCCCCGAATCGGCGCCGGCCGCGATGGACACGCCCGCCTGCGTCGCGCGCTGGAAGCTCGCGAGGTGATGGGCGGCGACCGTCTCGGACTTGCGCACCATGAACTCCGGGATGCCCGCAGCCAGCCCGCCCGCGCAGATGGCGGCGGGGGCGGCCAGCGTGGGCACGAGGAAGACGCCCTTTGCCTTCATCGACGCGATGATCTCGTCGGTGAGATAGATCCCGTGCTCGATGGTGGTGATGCCGGCCTCGATGGCATCGGCGATGCCCGTGGAGCCCTGGGCATGCGCGGCCGTTCGGCGCCCGGCCTTGCGCGCCTCGTCGATGGCCGCGCGCATCTCCTCCAGGGTCAGCTGGGACGAGCCCGGCTCCACGCCCGGTGTCATGACGCCGCCCGTGGCGATGAGCTTGATGACGTCGGCGCCCGCCTTGAGCTGCTCGCGCACGGCCTTGCGCGCATCGTCGGGACCATCCGCTTCGCGCCCGAGAAAGCTGCCGTGACCGCCCGTCATGCAGATCGGCCGTCCCGCGGCCAGGATGCGCGGACCCGGGAAGTGGCCCTCGGCGATGGCGCGGCGCACGGCGAGCTCGACGTATTCGCGCCCGCCGAGGTCCCGCACGGTGGTGACGCCGGCCTCCACGGTCTCCTGCGCGCGCCGCAGCGCCTTGAGCGCGGTGAGGGGGGCCGGATCGTCCTTGAGCGCGCGCACCGGGTCCGCCTCGGCGCCCAGACAGAGATGCACGTGGCAATTGATGAGACCCGGGAGCAGGGTGTGGCCCTCGAGGTCGATCCGCCGGGCGCGCGGCGCCCGCGAGATGTCCACGACCTGAGCGATGCGGCCCTGCTCCACCACGACGGCGCGGCCGCGCACGGGCTCCGCGCCCGTGCCGTCGATCAGGGTGGCGCCCACCAGGACGAGTGATTCCATGCGCCCCCTAGACTTTCAGGCGCGGGTCGAGCGTGTCGCGGAGCCCGTCACCGAGGAGATTGATGCCGAGGACGGTGACGAGAATGGCCAGCCCCGGGAAGGTCGCGAGCCACCACGCGGTCGAGAGGTACACGCGGCCGTCGGCGAGCATGCCGCCCCAGGTCGGGGTGGGCGGCTGGACGCCCAGACCCAGGAAAGACAGCGCGGACTCGATGACGATGACACGGGCCATGTCGAGGGTGGCAACCACGAGCCACGGCGTGAAGGCATTGGGCAGCACGTGGCGGAGGACGACGCGGCCGTCGCGGCTCCCCAGGGCGATGGCCGCCTGCACGAACTCGCGCTCGCGGATGGACAGCACCTCGCCGCGCACGACGCGCGCGTAGACGACCCAGGACGACACGCCGATGACCACGATGATGTTGCGCAAGCTCGGCCCCAGCACGCCGATGACGGCGATGGCGAGCAGGATGAAGGGAAAGGCGAGCTGGATGTCGGCCAGGCGCATGAAGAAGTCGTCGACCTTTCCGCCGAAATAGCCGGACACGAGGCCGATGGCCATGCCGAGCACGCCCGAGATCAGCACGGCGGAGAGCCCGACCACCAGGGCCACCCGCGAGCCGTAGATGATGCGCGCCAGGATGTCGCGCCCCAGGTGATCCGTGCCCAGGACGTGCGCCTGTCCCGCCGCGTTCCGCCACCCCGGCTCTTTCAGGCGCTGGTTGATGTCCTGCTCGATGGGGTCGAAGACGGTGACGAGCGGAGCGCCCACGGCGCACAGGATCACCACCGCCACCACGGCCAGCCCGAACAGGGCGGTCCGGCGGCGGGCGAGACGCTTGAGGGTCGTCACCCACTGCCGCTCCTCGGGCGCGGAAGGCAGGGGCAGGACGACGGTGGAGACGCCGTTGGGAGGGGCCATCAGCGGAACCGGATGCGCGGATCGAGCCAGGTGTAGGCCACGTCCACGATGAAGTTCAGGAACACGAAGGTGCTGGCGAGGAGAAAGACGGCGGCCTGCACCACGGGATAGTCGCGGTTGAAGATCGCCTGCACGGACAGCCGCCCGACTCCAGGCCACGCGAAGATCGTCTCGGTTATCACGGAGCCGCCGAGGAGCGTGCCCAGCTCGATGCCCACGATGGTGATGATGGGGATAGAAGCGTTCTTGAGGGCGTGCTTCCAGACCACCGGCTGCTCGGAGACCCCCTTGGCCCGCGCCGTGCGGATGTAGTCCTGCCCCATCACCTCGAGCATGCCCGAGCGTGTGAGCCGCGTGATGCGCGCCGTGGTGAAGAGGCCGAGGGTGACGGCGGGCAGGATGAGATGCTCGAGACCGCCGCGCCCGGAGGAGGGCAGCCAGTTGAGCCGGACCGAGAAGACGAGGATCAGCATGATGCCGAGCCAGAAGGTGGGCATGGCCTGGCCTGTCAGGGCAACGACCGTCGAGACGTAGTCGACGGGGCTATTGCGCTTGACGGCGGACAGGATGCCGGCCGGGATGGCCAGGCACAGCGCCAGGAGCAGGCCCGCCCCCGCGAGCTGGAAGGTCGCGGGCAGCCGCTCGAGCACGAGCGTCATGGCGGGCTCCCCGTGGCGCAAGGACTCGCCGAAGTCTCCGCGCAACGCTCCCTTCAGGAAGCGCAGGTACTGGACGGCCACGGGATCGTCGAAGCCCATGGCCTTGCGGAAGCGGGCGATGTCCTCGGCGGTCGCATCGGGCGGGAGGAGGAGCGCGGCAGGATCGCCCGTGAGATGCAGGATGAGGAAGACCACGACGGAGACACCTAAGAGAACGAGGACGGCCTGCCACAAGCGCCGCAGCAGGTAGGACTTCACGTCCGGGTTCGTTCCAGTCTGGCCACGGCCTCGATGTGGGGCGTATGCGGGAACATGTCCACCGGCTGCACCCACTCCACGCGATAGCCCGCCCGCGCGAGGTCCCCGAGATCGCGGGCGAGCGTGGCGGGGTTGCACGAGACATAGATGATCCGCGCCGGAGCGAGGTGGGCGAGAGCCGAGAGGGCCTTGGGATGGAAGCCCGCCCGGGGCGGGTCGGCCACCACCACCTGCGCCGCCACGCCCTGGGCGATGAGCTGGGGCAGGACGAAGCGGACCTCGCCGGCGAGGAAGGTGCAGTTGGCGATCCCGTTGGCGGCGGCATTGCGGGCGGCGTCGTCCACCGCCGCCTGCGCCACCTCGACACCGTAGACCCAGCGGGAGCGCGCGGCGAGGAGCAGGCTGATGGCGCCCGTGCCCGCGTAGAGGTCGAACACCGTCTCGTCGCCCGTCAGGGCCGCCGCCTCGAGGACGATGGCGAACAGGCGCTCGGCCTGGGCGGTGTTGGTCTGGAAGAACGAGTTTGCCGAGACCTGAAAGCTCAGGCCGCCCACGGACTCGCGGATATGATCGCGGCCGCCGAGCAGGTGCTCCTCGACGCCCACGGCCACGCTCGCCTTCTTGGGATTCACGTTCATCACCACGCTCGCCGTCTCCTTCACCCGCGCGGCCAGCCGCCCCGCGAGCGGCTCGAGCTCGGAGACCGCGGGCGAAGAGGTGACGACGTTGACCATGGCTTCGTCCGTCCGCCGTCCCTCGCGCAGCATGAGGAAGCGCAGGAGCCCCTCGCCCGAGTCCTGCTCGTAGGCGGTGAGCCCGCGCTCGACGAAGAAGCGGCGCGCCTCGTCCAGCAGGGCGTTCATCCGCTCGGACTGCAGCAGGCAACGGTCGACGGCGAGGACACGGTCGTAGCGCCCGGCCTCGTGCAGCCCCACGGTGAGGTTTTTACTCAGCCCTCGCCTCACGTCTTCGTCCTTCGGCTCGAACTGCGGATCGTCGGCAGCGTCTTGGCTCGAAATGCGCCCTTGCCGCTCGCGCGCCACCGTGAACTCCATCTTGTTTCGGTAGCCGTACGTCTCGGGGGCCGCGAGTATGGGCCGCACCTCGATCGGGGGCAGGCCTCCGAGCCGCTCGAGGGCGTCGACAACCTGCTTGCTCTTGAAGGTCAGCTGGGCGGCATAGTCGATGTGCTGCAGTCGGCAGCCGCCACATCGCCCAAAATACGGGCAGGGCGCCTCCACCCGGTGGAGAGACGGGGTCAGGATGGCCTCGATGCTGGCCCGGCCGAAGCGCGCCCGCGCCTGATCGAGCCTCACCTGGAGACGGTCGCCGGGTATGCCGCCGCGCACGAAGATCACATAACCGTCAACCCGACCGACACCTTCGCCGCCGAACGCGAGGTCGTCGATGGTCACGGAAAGACTCTGGCCGCGCTGCGGTCGGCCCATGGCAGCGCCATGATAAGGGCCGGGATTGGGGGAGTCAATTTGACCGGCCGCCTCGCGGCTAAGCGTATGGCGAGAGAGGGACGGCTCAAGTATGATGGGGGCGCGATGGGAATGGGACGCCGGAATCCTGTGCGGGTCGGCAGCCTGCTGACCTCGGCCGTCCCGGCCTTGGCCGAGCGGATGCTCGAACAGACCATTCGTCGGCAATGGGCGGACATCGTCGGCCCCGACGCGGCCCGGCGCTCACGCCCGGCCTCGCTGCGCCAGGGCACCCTCGAGATCACCGTCGACAATTCTCCATGGCTGCAGGAGCTGACGCTCCGCGCGGGGACCATTGCGGCCGCGCTGGCGGCCCGTCACGGCGCAGCGGTCACCGCGGTCCGCGTGACCATGGGCGCCGCCGTTGCCCCCGCGAGCGATGAAGTCTCCCGCGAGGGCAGAGCCATCTCACGATCCCTCACCGATGCCGAGCGGGGGATCGTGGAGGCGACCGCGCGTCCCATCGCCGATCCCGTCGTCGCCTCGTCGCTGAGACGCCTCTTGACCAAGGACTTGCTGGCGCGGGGAAAGTCTGGAATCCCCGTCGCTTCGGAGCAGCCATGACCCGCATCGCCACCATCGTCTCGGCGGCCCTCCTCCTCGCGGGCTGCGCGTCCACGCTACCGCCGGACCACGGGGGCGATCAGAGCGCCGAGACCACGCAGCCGCTTCGCTTCCGCGATCCGCGGGCCGCCGCCTACTACTACTACTCGGTCGCGCAGATGAACGCGCGAGCGGGCCGCCTCCAGGAGGCGATCGCGGCGCTGCGGGGCGCCCTCGAGCGCGATCCTGACTCCTCCGAGCTCTGGGGCCAGCTCGCCCAGTGGCTGGCGCGCACCAACGATCCGGTACGCGCCATCGAGGCGGCCCAGAAGGCCGCCGCCCTCGAGCCGCTGAGCCCTGTCCCACACCTCACGCTCTCGGATATCTTCCGGCGGCAGCGCCGCTTCGCCGACTCCGAGGCCGAGCTCGAGAAAGCCATCCAGCTCGCGCCCAAGTCGAGCGATTCGTACCTGGCCCTCGCCCAGCAGCACATCGAGCAGCGCCAGCTCGACAAGGCGCGCGCCGTGCTCCTCCGCCTCGTGGCCGCCCAGCCGAACTCCGCCCAGGCCTATCACCTGCTCGGCCGTGTGGCCATCGACTCCGAGCAGTGGGACGAGGCGATCGCGCGGCTCAAGCGCGCCGTGGAGATCGACCCGGATCTGGACCCCGCCTGGATGGCCCTCGGCTTCGTCTACGAGACGCGGCAGAAGCCCGAGGAGGCGCTCAAGGTTTACCGGCAGGCCCTCCAGGCCAACCCGGACAACATGGCCTTCGTGGAGCGGCTGGGCGATGTGCTCGTGCGGCTGGGCCGCTTCAAGGAAGCGCAGGGCGAGGTCGAATCGCTTGCCGACTCCGCCCCGCGCGACCCGCGCGTGTGGATCAAGCTCGGGGCCATCTACTACGAGCAGAAGCAGTACGAGCGCGCCGCCTCCTCCTTCCGCAAGGCCGTCGAGCTCGAGCCCGGCAATCTCCGGGCGCGCTATTTCCTCGCCACCACGCTCATGGACGCGGGCAAGGACGCCGAGGCCCAGGGCGAGCTCGAGAAGATCCTCACCGCGGACCCGCGCTCCGTCGACGCCCGCGTGCAGCTCGCCTTCCTCTACGGCCGCGCCAAGAAGCACGACGACGCCATCAAGGCCCTCCAGGAAGCCGTCAACATCGAGCCCAAGCGCGCCGAGCTCTTCCTCTATCTGGGCACGGCGTACTTCCGCGCCCAGCAGTACGACCGCGCGCTCGCCTCGCTGCAGGAAGGGCTCGGCATCGACGCCAAGAACCGCGACCTGACCTTCCAGACGGGCGTGGTCTACGAGAAGCAGGGTCGCTTCGACGACGCCATTGCCGCCTTCCGCAAGGTCCTCGTCATCGATCCCAAGCACGCCGAGTCCTACAACTACATCGGCTACATGTACGCCGAGCGCGGCCAGAACCTGATGGAGGCCGTGCAGCTCATCAAGCAGGCGCTGGATCTCGACCCCGAGAACGGGTTCTTCATCGACAGCCTCGGGTGGGCCTACTATCAGCAGGGCCGCTATCCCGATGCCCTGCGCGAGCTCCAGCGCGCCGTCAGCCTCGCCAAGGAAGACCCGACCATCCTCGATCACCTTGGCGACGCTCTCCTGAAGACCGGTCGCACGGAAGAAGCCATTGCCACCTGGGAGCGCGCGCTCAAGGCCGATGCCGAGAACACGATCTCGGAGAGCGTCAAGAAGAAGATCGCCGACGCGCGTGAGAAGGCACGCCGGGCCAAAGGTGCCGACCGCCCGAAAGCCGAGCAGAAGTAAGCTCGGCCTCCTCGTCCTGGTGGGCGCCCTTCTCCTCGGGGGCGGGTGCGCCTCGCTGCCTCCGCGAAAGCCCCTCCCGCCCGAGGTCGAGGCCGCCCGCGCCGCGCTCGGGGGGCGCGCAAAGGCTTTCCACGACCTCCGCACTCAGGCCGATCTGCGCATACGCCGCGGCGACCGTGTCGATCGCCTCACGGGCGTGCTCCTCCTTCGAGCGCCCGCCGAGCTTCGCTTCGAAGCCCTCGCTCCCTTCGGACCACCCATCCTCGTGGTCGCCTCCAATGCCGACACGGTCACGCTCTGGGAAGTCACCCAGCAGCGCGCTGTTCTCGCCCGCTCCTCACCGGACGCGACGAAGCGCTGGCTCGGCCTCGCCCTGGGTCCGGAGGAGTTGGTGGCGCTCCTGGCCGGCAACGCGCTGCCTCCGCGCGACCCCCGGTCGGGGGAAATGCTGGCCCCTGACGCCATCGGTCCATCCGTCGCGTTCGAAACGAAGGATGGACGCCAGCGCATCTGGCTCGATTCGACTTCGGGCGCCGCGCGACAGGTCGAGTGGACGGGCGGCTCTCAACCGGCGCGTGTCGTCTTTCGGCCCGAGGGCCCGCATCTCGCCACGCTCGACGGCAAGCTCGAAGTCGACGTGCGCTACAAGGACCCGCAGCGCGATACTGGATTCGACCCCGAGCTGATGACGCTGACTGTCCCGCAAGGTGTGAATATCCAAGACTTCCGTTGACCGTTCCGCGAAGCGCGTGGTACTCTTTTTTGCCTTGCTGAAGCAGCGGCCGAGGAGTCCGTCACGTTTGGTGCTCCGGACCCCGGCCAAGGTCAACCTGGCCCTCGAGGTTCTGAGAAAGCGCCCGGACGGCTACCATGAGCTGTCCACCGTGCTGCAGGCGGTGGATCTCTGTGACCGCTTGACGGTGGAAACGGCCGACACCATCACGCTCGAGACGAGCGAACCCGGCCTGCCCACCGACGAGCGCAACTTGGTGGTGCGGGCCGCGCGCATGCTGAGAGATGCCGCGGGCGTCGACAGGGGCGCGCGGATACGGCTCGAGAAGCGGATCCCGCTCGCGGCGGGGCTGGGAGGCGGCTCGAGCGATGCCGCGGCGACGCTGTGGGGACTCAATCGCCTCTGGGGGCTGCGGTGGAAGCGCGAGCGATTGGTCGAGCTGGCCGTGGCGCTGGGGATGGACGTGCCGTTCTTCCTCGGCAGGGGGCGCGCGCTCGGCACGGGACGCGGGGAAGTGTTGAGGCCCCTGCCCAGCGTGGGAGGGTACGCGCTGGTGCTGGTGAACCCGGGCGTGCCGCTCTCCACGCAAGAGGTCTATGGCCGGGTGCCCCCGGGATGGCAGGCGGAGCCGGAGGGCACGAAACGGGTGGTGGAAGCGCTCAGGACGCGGAATGTCGCGAAGCTGGCCGCGGCGCTCACGAATCATCTCGAGCGATGGGCGGAGCCGGCGATGCCGGTGATCGGGCGCATGAAGGCGGCGCTGCTCGCCGCGGGAACGCTCGGGGCGGTGATGTCGGGGAGCGGGCCCACGGTATTCGGCATGGCCCGATCGCTGGACCAGGCGCAGCAGATCCAGCGCCGCGTCAACCGCGCGGGCTGGGCGGCCTGGGCGGTGCGGACGAATTCGGGCGCCGCCATCCGCGCGATCTGATTTACTGGGGCGTCGTCCAGAGGTAGGACTCGGGGCTTTGGACCCCGCAACGGAGGTTCGATCCCTCCCGCCCCAGCCACTTCCAGGGTCTGGAGAAGTTGAAGGGTGTGGAGAATCTGATCTCGAGCCGAAGCGTGGCCCGCTGTTGGAGCTGAGCGGCGGCCAAAGGCCGTCGCGAGGCGACGGCTGAGTGGATTCCGCAGGTAGGAGGGCGACGAGGTGAGGGCAGATCATGGCGTATGAGCTGAAGCTGTTCTCGGGGAACGCGAACCGTCCCCTGGCCGAGGAGATCGCGCAGCACCTCCGCATACGCCTGGGCGACGCCGACGTCTCCCGCTTCTCGGACGGCGAGGTCTACGTGCAGATCAACGAGAACGTCAGGGGCGAGGACGTCTTCGTGATCCAGCCGACCTGCCCGCCCGTGAACGACACGCTCATGGAGCTTCTCGTCATGATGGACGCGCTCAAGCGCGCCTCGGCCCGGCGCATCACCGCCGTCCTGCCCTACTACGGCTACGGCCGGCAGGACCGCAAGGTCATGCCGCGGGTGCCCATCACGGCCAAGCTCGTGGCCGATCTCATCACGACAGCGGGTTGCCACCGTCTCCTCGCCGTGGATCTCCACGCCGGCCAGATCCAGGGCTTCTTCAATATCCCGGTGGACCATCTCTTCGCCGCCCCGCCCGTCCTCGTGGATTACCTGGCCAAGAAGGATCTCCAGGATCTCGTCCTCGTCTCTCCCGACGCGGGGGGCGTGGCCTGTTCATGTACCTGATCGGCGACGTCAAGAACAAGGACGTGGTGGTCATCGACGACATGATCGACACGGCGGGGACGCTCATCCAGGCGGTGGAGGCCGTGAAGCGCGAGGGCGCGCGTCGCGTGCTCGCCTGCGCCGTGCACGGCGTCCTCTCCGGCCCCGCCCTCAAGCGCATCGAGGAATCGCCGCTGGAGGAAGTCATCATCACCAACTCCGTGCCGCTGACTCCGGGCAAGGTGTCACCCAAGGTCCACGTGCTGTCGGTGGCCCCGCTCTTGGCGGAGGCCATCCGTCGCATCCACGACGAGGAGTCGGTCTCGACCCTCTTCGTCTAACTCATTCAGTGAAGGAGCGTTCGTACCATGGACATGCGTGAACTGACCATCATGCCCCGCGAGGGGCTGGGCAAGGGCGAGGCGAAGCGACTCCGCCGCGCCGGCAGGACCCCGGGCATCCTCTACGGCGGCGCCGCCCCCGTGACCATCGCCGTCGACCCGCGGGACGTCTTCCGGATCATCCACGGTCGCGAGGGCAGCACCCAGCTGCTCAAGCTGACCTTTGCCGGCTCCGCGGACTCCAAGATGGCCATCCTGCGTGACATGCAGTTCGATCCGGTCTCCGAGGACCTGATCCACGTCGACCTCCAGGAGGTCGCCATGGACAAGCCCATCCAGGTGACCATCGCCGTGCATCACGTCGGCGATGCCGTCGGCGTCAGGGAGACCCAGGGCATTCTCGAGATGGTGCTGCGCGAGATCCAGGTCTCGTGTCTCCCCGGAAACATCCCCGAGGCCATCGAGGCCGACGTCTCGAACCTGGCCATCGGCGATGTGCTCACCGTGGGCGATCTCCCGATACCCGACGGCGTGCGCGTGCTGACGGACAGGGCCCAGGCCGTGGCCACCGTGGCCCCGCCCGCCGCCGAGGAAGTGGCGCCCGTGGCCGCCGTGGAGGCAGTGGCAGCCGCGCCCGCGGAGCCGGAGGTGCTCACCGAGCGCAAGCCCAAGGAAGAGCCCGAGGCGGTGGACGACAAGGCGAAGAAGAAGTAAGTGGCCCAGGCCATCGTCGGGCTCGGCAATCCCGGGCCCGAGTATCGCGACACGCGGCACAACGTGGGTGCGCGCGTGCTCGACAACATGGCCAAGAAGCTCCGCGTGCGCTTCCACCGCCAGGGCGGGCACCTGCTCGCCCAGGGCAAGTGGCGCGGCGAGATCATCCACCTCGTCAAGCCGCAATGCTTCATGAACGTCACGGGGCCGTCCATGGCCCGCGTCGCGAAGAAGCTCCGTATGGGGGCTGCCGATCTCGTCATCGTCTATGACGACCTCGACCTGCCCCTGGGCAAGGTGCGCACGCGGCTCAAGGGCAGCGCGGGCGGGCACAACGGCGTGCGGTCGCTCATCGCCTCGCTCGGCTCCGATCAGATCCGCCGCGTCAAGGTCGGCATCGGCCGGCCCGCCGCGGCGACCACGGATCGCGAGGAAGTCGTCGACCACGTGCTCTCGCCCTTCCTCCCCGAGGAGCTGCCGACCGTCGAGGCCGTCTGTATCCACGCCGTCAAGCAGGCCCTCAAGCTCGTCGAAGACCAGCACTCGCGCCGCTTCTGAGTGGCCGAACTGGGTCGCGAGTCAGTGTGGTCCGGGGAGGGAACCCCCCAGTCCCGCCCGGTGGCTTGGCAAGAGGTGTCGAGCCAGGGCCACGTGATTGCGGGGGTCTAGGGGCGCGTGGTATAAGTCAGAATCCATTGTTTGGACCGGGAAGGGGTGAGTATCAGTGACGAAGGTTATTGTCGAGCCCGACGAGAGCTTCGAGAACGCGCTCAAGCGCTTCAAGAAGCAGTGCGAGAAGGCCGGGCTCATGTCGGAGCTCCGGAAGCGCCAGCACTACGAGAAGCCCAGCGTCAAGCGCAAGCGCAAGACCCTGGCCGCTCGCAAGAAGGCCAAGAAACGGGAGCGGTTCTTCGACTAGTCGCGGCCGGGTGGGGAGCGGAGTGGCGCAGGGTTAGGGACCTCCTGGCCCAGCACACCCGCTCCTCGATGGGGCACGAGCGGGCCCAAGCCCTCGAGCCCCAGGCAGACCTCGAGGTCGTTCGCCACGCTCTCATCGAGACCCGCCAGGCCCGCCAGGCGCTCGCCGTGGCCGGGCCTCCTCCCTGGAATATCATCCCCGATGTCCGCAGTCTCCTCGAGCATGCCTGCGTCCCGGGATCGGTCGCCGAGGCCGCTGAGCTGGCCAGCCTGCCGCCCCTCCTGGAGGCCGCGGCCCGGCTCGGCGCCTATGGACGCTCCGTCTCGGCCGAGGCTCCCGATCTCGCTCGGGCCCTGACCGGGCTGCCCACCCTCGGCCCTCTCGCCGATCTTCTCCGTCGATCGCTCGATCCCGATGGCGGCGTGCGTGACGAGGCGAGCGCCGCGCTCAAGCGCCTCAGGCAAAAGGGCCGCGAGCTCCGCGCCCAGGTGATCAAGCGACTCGAGTCCTATTTCCAGGGCGCGGCGGCCGAGCACATCTTCCAGGAGCGCTACGTCACCGTCCGTCACGGCCGCTATGTCCTGCCCATCCGATCGGAGGCCAAGGCCCGCTTCAAGGGGATCGTCCACGACCGGTCGCAGAGCGGAGCCACTCTCTTCGTCGAGCCCGAAGGCGTCGTGGAGGCCAACAACGACCTGGTGCAGGTGGCACGCGAGGAGGAGGCAGAGATCCTCCGCGTGCTCGCCGCCCTGACTGACGCCGTGAGAGAGCAGCTCCCCGAGCTCGAGCGGCTCGTGGAAGACCTGGGGCGACTCGACTGCATCTTCGCCCGGGCGGAGCTGGCCGATCGGATGGAGGCGACGGAGCCCGTCGTGAGCGACGAGCACGCGGCGCGGGCTTTCGGCGCCCGCAATCCCCTGCTCCTCGCCCAGCAATGGGAAGCGCCCGAGCGGCCGGTCGTTCCGATGGACATCGAGGTCGGCGAGCCCACGCCGCTCCTCGTGATCACGGGGCCCAATGCCGGCGGCAAGACCGTCGCCCTCAAGACCCTCGGGCTTCTCTGTCTCATGGCGCAGTCCGGCCTGCACGTGCCCGCCCGCGAGGGCGCGCGGCTGCCCCTGCTGCGCGCCATCTTCGCCATCATCGGCGACGATCAGAGCGTGGCCGAGAACCTCTCGACCTTCTCCGCCTTCGTCAAGCAGCTCAAGGAAGTCCTCGAGCAGGTGGACGACCGCTCTCTCGTTCTGCTGGACGAGCTCGGCGCCGGCACCGATCCCGACGAGGGCGCGGCTCTCGCCCAGGCGGCGCTGGAGGCCCTGGCCGAGCGCGGGGCGCTCTGTGTCGCCTCCACGCACCTCGAGCCGTTGAAGGGCTTTGCCTCGAGCCATCCCAAGGCGCGCAACGCCTCCGTGGAATTCGACACCGAGCGGCTCGCGCCGACGTTCCGACTCGTTTACGATAGGCCCGGCCAGAGCTATGCGCTCCAGATCGGGGCGCGGCTCGGGCTGCCGTCCGAGCTGATCGCGCGGGCCGAGGGTCACCGCTCGACCCAGCGCCGCCAGCTCGAGGCGCTCCTGCAGCGTCTGGAGGAACGGGATCGAGAGGAGGCGGCGCGCGAGGCCCAGCTCGAGCGGCGCGAGGTCGAGAGCGCGACCCGGCTCGCGCGGGCGGAGAGCCAGCTCGAGGCGGTTCGCAAGCAGGCAGCGGAGCTGGCCGCCCGGAGCAAGAGCGAAGCGCAGCGTATGCTGAGCGAGGTCCGGCGCACCGTCAATGCCGAATGGGACAAGCTCAAGAAGGAGAGCCGGACGCGTGAGGGGCTCGAGCAGAGCCGCAAGCGGCTGGTCGAGACGGCGAGGGGGCTGGAGAGGGCGGCGGAGCCGGAGCCTCCGGGAACGCGGCCCGCGACGGCCGGGGATCGAGTGGAAGTGCCGCATCTGGGGCTCAAGGGAGATGTGCTGGATGTCGATGGAGGCACGGCGACGGTGCAGGCGGGCGCGGTGACGATCAAGGTGCCGGCCCAGGCTCTTCGCGTTGTCGGCCGAAGCGGGACCACCCCTCACCCTGCCCTCTCCCCTGAGGGGAGAGGGATGAAGAGGGAGGGAGCCTCTGCTTCTAACCCTCTCCCCCATCGGGGGAGAGGGCCGCAGTTCGAGGTGAGCGGCGAAGCCGCGAGACGAGGGCTGAGTAGAGCCGAGGGGGCGGGGTCCAGAAGCATCCCGCCGGAGATCCACCTCATCGGGCGCACCACCGACGAGGCCCGCGACCTGCTCGAGAAATACCTGGACGACGCCTTCCTGGCCGGCCTCGCCAAGGTGCGCATCATCCACGGCAAGGGCACGGGCGCCCTCCGCCGCGCCGTGGAAGAGCTGCTCGTCTCCCACCCGCTCGTGACGAGCCATCGCGCGGGCGAGGGCCACGAAGGCGGCGCGGGCGCCACCGTGGCCATGCTGGGACAGAGCTGATGGCGGGCGGCTTCTCCACGCCCATCCTCGACGAGATCCGCTCGCGGGTGGACATCGTCGAGCTCGTCGGCCGCTTCGTGAACCTGAAAAAGGCCGGCGAGCACTGGAAGGGCCTCTGCCCCTTCCACACCGAGAAGACCCCCTCCTTCACCGTCAATCCCAAGCGGGGCATCTTCCACTGCTTCGGCTGCGGCGTCGGGGGCGATGCCTTCAGCTTTCTCATGCGCCAGGACCGTCTGGCTTTCCCCGAAGCCGTGCGCATCCTGGCCGAGCGCTCCGGCGTCGAGCTGCCCAAGGAGCGCAGTCCGGAGGTCGAGGGCAAGCTCGAGTCGCTGCGTCGCGCCATGTCGCTGGCCGCGCAGTTCTACATCGACGCGCTCTGGGCGGAGGACGGTGCCAAGGCGCGCGGCTACCTCGAGCGCCGAGGCGTCGATCTCGAGGTCGCGCGCGGCTTTGGCCTCGGCTGGGCGCCCGAGGGCTGGAACGCGCTCCTTGGCCACATGGGAAGGCAGGGCGTGGGCGAGGAGCTGCTCGTGTCGGCAGGCCTCGCCGTCCGTCGCGAGAACGCCCCCGGCTTCTATGACCGCTTCCGCGGCCGCGTGCTCTTTCCCATCAGGGACCAGCAGGGGCGGGTCGTGGCCTTCGGCGGGCGGGGCCTGGGATCAGAGGAGCCGAAGTATCTGAACTCTCCGGAGACGCCGCTGTACGTCAAGGGCCAGATGCTCTACGCCCTCGACGTGGCGCGCGAAGGAATGAAGCAGAAGAACCGCGCGGTGGTCGTCGAGGGCTATCTCGACTGTCTCATGGCGCATCAGCACGGCTTCACCGAGACGGTAGCCGCCCTCGGCACCGCTTTCACGGTCGCCCAGCTCTCTCTCCTTCGCCGCTACGCCGAGGAGGTCGTCAGCGTCTTCGACGCCGATGCCGCGGGCATCAAGGCCACGAGCCGCCTCGAGGAGATGCTCTCGGACGTCATGGACATCCGCAACCTCGGCTGGTCGGTCTCCCGCACGGGCTCCTTCGAGAAAGCGGAGTATTTCCCGATCAAGGTCGCGGTGCTGCCCGAGGGCCATGACCCTGATAGCCTGCTGCGCGCCGAGGGGGCGCCCGGATTCCTGGCACGGCTGGAGGCGGCGCGGAGCATCCTCGACTTCGTCCTCGAGCGGACGCTGGGCGAGGAAGACCTGGGCACGGCGCGCGGGCGCTCCGCGGCTCACGCCCGCGTGGCCCTCCTCCTCTCCAAGGTCCCCAACGCGGAAGAGGCGACCGCCCTCGCCCGCGAGGCGGCTCGGCGGCTCGGCGTGGACGCCACCCAGCTCTGGATCGAGGCCCAGCAGCTCCAGGGGGCGCGTGGGAGAAACCGACTCGATCGCCCCGCCGACACCCAGGCGACCTCGTCAGGAGGGGCCAAGGCCTGGCCGCCGCCCACCCTGCCCGAGCGCGACCTCATGCTCCTCCTCCTGCATATGGAGGAGGCGCGTGCGACACTTCTGCCGTATCTTGATGAGGAGGATCTGGCCCATCCGGGGCTTCGGGCGCTCCTGGGCGCCCTCCGCCAGGCCCCGGCCGGGGTCGCCCCCGAGGCCCTGATGGCCGAGCTTCCGGGGGAGGCCGAGCGCGGTTTATTGGCCGCCCTCCTCATGGAGCAGGCGTCAGAGGCCGATCTACATAATCAGGTGAGTGAGTGGCAGAAGCGGTACGATATCCGGCGTCGGAAAAAGCAGATCCGGGAGCTGAG
>QHSC01000413.1 GCA_003220345.1 Candidatus Rokuibacteriota bacterium
CTTCGCGTCTCGAGGACCAGGGTGTTGGTGCCGGCATCAACCGCCCTGACCAACCCCATCCCGGCGCTCACGTGCGCGGAGGCCCGTGGTTCATCGGCAGCCCCGGCTGACCGGCCCGACACGCCCGGCAGCGCCAAATTGATCCCGGCTCCGAGCAGCAGCGCGAGCACCAGCATCATTGGATCCTTTCGGTTCATGACTCTCCTCCTTTGTGTTGATGCCCTTCACCTGACTCATTGTTATGACGAGGCAGGAATGCAGGGGTCACTTCGATGGCAAAGTTCCGCAAGAATGCGGTAGTTGGATTCATCGCCGTGAACCGACGGCTAGGGGGCCTCCGGGCTGTCGTGGTCTTGCGAAAAGGAACCGAGCAGGAATCTCGGTGGGGTGGATGCAGCATCGGGAGTGAGGGAGGACTCATCCCATGACACAGCGCATGTTCGTCGCCGTGCTTACCGCCTGGGCAGTAGTCGTGCTCGTCGTCGGCTGTGGCTCCGCTCTCGCTGCCGGAAGCCAGCTCACAGCACAGGTTCAGCGGCCTCTCGGTGGATCCCAGGTGATACCGCCTGGAGGCTCGCAGTTGCCACCCGGCGCCACGCAGACTCCACCGGGCACCATCCAGACGTTACCGGGCGCGCCGACCACATTCGGCGCCTCCCCGCCACCGGTGTCCCCTCCCACCACACCCTCGGCGCCCGTGACCCAGCCGCCCCTCCCACTCCTCAACGGGGCGCCAAACCGAGGGCGCATACTGGAATGAGTCTGCAGCCTGAAGGACGTCCAGCTGTCGCGGCATCAGAATACAGTTATGAATGGGCACGGCGGCAGCAACTGGCGAGCGATGCGGTCCAGGGCCACTTGGGCGTCCCGATCTTCTGGGAGCTCTGGTCACCCTGGCCCTCGTTCTAGCCTCCAGCGTGGGCTGGCCTGACAGCCTTTCTCTATGAACCTAAAACTAACGGACAAGACAGCCCTCGTCTCGGGCTCCAGCAAAGGCATTGGCTTTGCCATCGCCGCTGGGCTGGCTCGCGAAGGCGCACGAGTCATCGTGAACGGTCGTTCGGAGATAGCGGTCGCTGAGGCGAAGGAGCAGATTGAACAGACTCTCGTGAACAACCTCGGCATTTTCGAGCCAAAGTCGTTTGAGGATATTAGCGACGAGGAATGGCGGCGGTTCTTCGAAGTCAACGTGCTCAGCGGCGTGCGCTTGAGCCGTGCGTATCTGCCCGGCATGAAGGAGCGGAACTGGGGGCGCATCGTTTTCATCAGCAGCGAGAGCGCGATCAATACCCCCGCCGAGATGATCCATTACGGCATGACAAAGACCGCGCAGCTGGCCGTCTCGCGGGGCCTTGCCGAATCGTGTACGGGCACCGCAGTCACGGTGAATGCGGTATTGCCCGGCCCAACGCGTTCCGCCGGTGTAGAGGAATTTGCGGGTCAGCTGAGCGGCGGCAAACCTTTTGCAGAATTTGAAGAGGAGTTTTTCAAGACCGTCCGACCGGGTTCACTCTTGAAGCGGTTCGCGACGACCGAAGAGGTGGCCAATCTGGTGACTTACGTGTGCAGCCCGCTGTCCGCCGCGACCAACGGTGCCGCCCTCCGGGTGGATGGCGGAGTGGTTCAAGCATGCTTCTGAGTGGTTCGCGGTTCAGAGCGACTAACGCGTGGCCGACGGCAAACACGGGTTCGAATCCCGGGCGGGCGCCGATCCTTTCGTCGAAGATAGGGCCTAGGCGCGGCGGAACTTGAAGTTGAAGCGCCGGATCTCGAACTGCTGGTTCGGGTTCGGGGTGAACTCGACGTACTTCTGCATCCCGTAGTCCTCGTAGGGCTGGATGACGGGCAGCCACGGGAAGTTCTCGAGGAAGATCTTCGTCATCTCGCGATACGCGTCGGCGCGGAACTTCTCGTCGACGGAGAAGCGGGCGGCGTTGCCGAGCTCGTCGAACTTGGCGTCGCGCCAGTAATCGTAGGGTCCGCCCGGGCCGAGCAGGCGCCACATCATGCCGTCCGGGTCACCGAGCGTGGAGGTGGGGTCGCCCCAATAGAGGCCCTTGAAGCTCCTCTCCCGGTTCTTCTGGGCGCGCACGGAGAACTCGATGACCTCGACCTTGACGTTGACGCCCACGTCCTTCCACATCGACGCGATGGCCTCGGACATGGCCTTGTCCTGCGCCACGTAGGCCACGGTGGTCTCGATGAAGATCTCCTCGCCCTTGTAACCGGCCTTCTTCAGCCGCTCGCGGGCCTCCTTCGGGTTGTAGGCCAGCGGGGGAAGCTTCGGGTCGAAGTGGTTGTCACCCTTGGCGATGGGCTGGCTGGGCACGATGCCGCGCCCCTTCCAGAGCTCCTTGACGATGAGGTCGCGGTCGATGGCGAGCGAGAGCGCCTGCTTGACGAGCGGGTTGTCGAGGGGCGGCCGCTTGCTGTTCACGCCCAGAACGTACAGGCCCGCGTAGAGGACGCCCGCGACCCGCGTCGAGGGGTTGCCGGTGATGCGCTCGCCCTGGTCGGGCGGCACCTGGACGATGACGTCGGTCTCGCCCTTCAGGAGAGCCGCGATGCGTGGCGCCGTCTCCGGGATCGCCCGCATGATCCAGCGGTCCACGTCGA
>QHSC01000414.1 GCA_003220345.1 Candidatus Rokuibacteriota bacterium
CGTACGTGCGCTCGACGCTGAACTTCGCGTCCGCGGAGGTGAACGGATCGCCGTTGTGGAACTTGACGCCCGGGCGGAGCTTGAACCTCCAGGTCGTCTGTCCCTCGAGCTTCCACTCGGTTGCCAGCCCGGGGTGGAGCTTGCCGTCAGGGTGGCGGCTCGTCAGGTTGTCGAACAGGTTGAAGGAGATGCGGATATCGTTGGAAGACGTGCTGTAGTGCGGGTCGAACTTCGAGATGTCGCCGCCCTGGGCGGTGACGAGCTCTCTCTTCTGCGTGGTCTGGGCCTGCGCGGCGCCCGGGAGCGCCTGGGGCAGCGCGCCGGCCACGCCG
>QHSC01000120.1 GCA_003220345.1 Candidatus Rokuibacteriota bacterium
GGCGAGGAGGCTCTCCTCGCCCGAGACGTGGGCCAGGATGCGGAGCTCGATCTGCGAATAGTCCGCGGCGAGGAAGCGCCAGCCCGGCTCGGGGACGAAGGCCGCGCGAATGCGGCGACCGAGCTCGGTACGGATGGGAATGTTCTGTAAGTTTGGCTGGCTGGAGGACAATCGACCCGTGGCCGCTACGAGCTGATTGAAGGACGTGTGGATGCGCCCCGTCGAGGGATGGATCAGCTCCGGCAGGGCGTCGGCGTACATCGACTTGAGCTTGGCGAGCGTGCGGTGCTCGATGATCTTGGCGGGCAGCTCGTGGCCGAGGGCGAGCTGCTCCAAAACGTCGGCATCGGTGGAATAGCCCGTCTTGGTCTTCTTGACGGGCGGCAGCTTGAGCTTCTCGAAGAGCACCTCCGCGAGCTGCTTGGGCGACCCGATGTTGAACTCGCCGCCCGCCAGCGTGTAGATCTGGCGCGTGAGACCGACCAGGGTGCCATCCAGCTCCTTCGAGAAAGCTTCGAGCCCCCCAGGGTCGACCCGGATGCCGTGGCGCTCCATCGCGGCGAGCACGGGCACCAGGGGGCGCTCGACCTCCTCGTAGAGCGTGTCGAGGCCGACTTCCTTGAGCGCGCGCGGCAGCATCTCCCAGAGCTTCCACACCCAGCGCGCGCGAGTCCCGGGCGCCGCGAGCCCCGGCCCTTCGCCCAGGAGCTCGGCGGAGACCTCGTCGAGCTTGTAGTTCGTGCGGGCGGGATTGAGGAGATAGGCGCCGACCGCGGTGTCCTCGAAGGCGGGGGGGCTTCCGCCGCGGGCCAGCCACCACTCGATCATCGGCTTGACGTCGTGACCGATGAGCCGGCGCCCCCCGAGCTCGGGCGGCACGGATCCAAGGGGCAAGATTGCAGCGCCCGCGGCCGGATGAAAGAGGCCGAGGGCGCTGAGAGTCGGCTCGGGCGGCGCCCCTTCTCCGACCCAGTCGACGGCGACGGGAGCATCTGCAGGAACGGCGCCGAGCCAGCGCTCGAGCGCCTCGGGCCCCTCCAGGGTCGGGAGCGCCTCGGCGGCGACGGCGGCCGGCGCCGAGGCGGGGATCTGGCGGATGAGCGTGTGGAACTCGAGCTCCTTCCAGAGGGCTCGCAGCCGTTCCCAGTCAGGCTCCTGGCGACGCAAGTCCTCGAGACCTTGCGCGATGGGCACCCGCGAGCTCACCGTGGCGAGCTCGCGCGAGAGAAGCGCCTGCGGGCGATTCGCGGCCAGCGCCTCGCGGAGCTTGCCGGGCACGAGCGTGAGGTTCTCGTAGAGCCGCGACACGCCGCCGAACTGGCTGATGAGCTTGACGGCCGTCTTCTCGCCGATGCCCGGCACGCCAGGAATGTTGTCGATGCTGTCGCCCATCAACGCCAGGAGATCGGGGATCTGTTCGGGCGTCACCCCCCACTTGGCGGTCACGGCCGCCTCGTCGTACCACACGGGCTCGCCCCGGGCATTGGCGGAGAGCACCCGCACGCGCGGGCTCACGAGCTGGAGCATGTCCTTGTCGCTCGTGACCAGGACCATCTCGACCGGCTCGCCTTTCATGCGCTCCACCAGGGTGCCCAGCACGTCGTCGGCCTCGAAGCCGGGCACTTCCAGAAGGGGCAGCCGGAGCGCCTCGAAGACGCGCATCACCAGGGCGATCTGGCTGCGCAGGTCGTCCGGCATCCCGGGGCGCGTCTCCTTGTAGGAGGGCAGCTTCGCCTCGCGGAAGGTCGGTCCCGGAGGATCCCAGGCCACCGCGGCGTACTCCGGGCTCTCGTCGCGGAGGAGCTTCCAGAGCATGGTGGACATACCGAAGACGGCGTTGGAGGGCTGACCCTTCGAGTTCGAGAGATACGGCAGCGCGTGGTAGGCGCGGTAGAGATAGCCGGGGCCGTCAACAACGAACAAGCGCGCGCTCATACCACCCAATTGTTACACAGCCCGCCACTCCCCGGTCGGGACACTACTCTCAGCTGGCCGGCACCACCCGATCATAGAGCGCGCGCACCCAGGCCGTCCGACGGCGGTAGTCGTCGAGGAAGTCCCTGCGCGAGGGATACTCGAGGCCCTTGGCGAGCCGAGCCGGGATGGGCCCCGCCAGCTCGATGGTGTCGCCGGGACGCGCGCCGAAGAGACGGAGATCGGCCGAGACGCGGCGGAGGAAACGATAGTTCTCCGCGAGCCGGACGGCCTCATCCGCCAGGAGAAGCCCGGCCATCCCGATCGCGCGCACCGCTGTCACCGTGTGCGGGCTGCGTATCGCGGGATGCTCGCGCCCGTGACGCATCTGGATCGCCTGGGTGATGAACTCGACGTCCACCAGCCCCCCGCGGCCGAACTTGACGTGCAGGCGGCCCGGCGTCTCCTTGCCCAGCTCCTTTTCCATGCGTCCCCGGAGCTCGCGCATCTCCTTGAGGTCCGGCGGAGGCGCCTCGGGCCCGTAGACGAGGGCCTGGATGGTCCGGCGCACGGACCGCCCGAGGCGCGGATCGCCACCCACGAGGCGCGCGCGCGTCAGGGTCTGGCGCTCCCACGGGTCCGCCCATTCGCGGTAGTACTGGCCAAGCGCCGCGAGGCTCGAGGCGAAGCCGCTGCCCTTGGAGCCGGGACGGAGGCGCAGATCCACGGGGACGACCACGCCGGCCGCGGTGACGTCGCCCAGGATGGACGAGAGGGCCTCCACGGCACGGTCATAGAACACGTGGGCCTCGACGCGCTCGAGGCCATCCGTCTCCCCCGCCGCACCGTAGATCACGAAGAGATCGAGGTCGGAGCCTGTCGACAGCTCGCGTCCTCCGAACTTGCCGAGCCCGATGACGCTGGCGGGGACGAGCCGGCCGGCCGAGTCCAGGGGAACACCGAGAGCTGCCGTCGCCTCGTCGAGGGCCATGAGCCAGCCCGCGGCCAGCGCCGCTTCCGCCAGCGCCGTCATCTCCCGAGAGAAGCGATCCGCGTCGGTGACTCCGAGAAGCAGCCGCCAGATGATGCCCAGCTCCTCGGCCTGCTTGAGCCGGCGCAGCCCGTCCATGCGCTCGAGCTGCGTCAGCCCCGAGGCCAGGGCCGGAGCCAGGGCGCGTCGGAAGTCCGTCCGCCGTCTCGGCGCCGCGAAGGTGGCGGGATCGGCCAGCCGGTTCAGCAGCTCCGGCTGCGTCAGCAGCAGCTGGGTCAAGAGCTCGCCGCGAGCGCAGAGCTTGACGAGGTTCGTGAGCAGGTCGGGACGATCGGCGAGGAGTTCGAGATACGCGGTGCGCGGTCCCGCCGCGGCGACGAAGCGCTCGAACTGGTTGAGCGCCTCATCCGGATCGGGGCTCTGCCAGAGGGCGTCGAGGAGTACGGGGAACATGGCCCGGACTGCCCGGCGCATGGGCTCGACGTAGGGGACGAGAGGGCGCCCCTCGAGGACGAGCCGCAGGTTCTGGCGCGCGCGGTCGGGATCGACGAAGCCGGTGGCCTTGAGCGCCGTATACGTCGGTACGCGAGGGGCCGCCTCCTTCGGCTCGGGCGGCGCGGCAAAGAAGTTGGCGAAGGCCTGGTGCACGCCGTCGGTGACCCGCCGGTACTCGGCCTCGAAGGCGCGGCGGGCCGCCGCGGGCGGCAGCGTGGAGCCGAGCCTCCGGGCCAGCCGGCCCAGCGCCACGGGGTCCTCGGGAAGCGTATGAGTCTGGAACTCGTCGACGATCTGCAGCCGGTGCTCGACGGTGCGAAGAAAGACGAGGGCATCTCCGAGGAAGCGCCCGAGGGACTGCGAGAGATATCCCCTCTCGGTGAGCCGGAAGATCGCGCGCAGGCTGTTCCGCTCGCGTAGCCAGGGATCATCGCCCGAATAGAGGAGCTGGAGCGCCTGGACGAGGAACTCGACCTCGCGGATGCCCCCCCGCCCGAGCTTGACGTGACGGCGCTCGACGCCCTTGCCGCTGAGTGACCGGTCGATCTGCCGCTTCATGCCTCGCACGGCGGCCACGATGTCCGGATCGAGACCGGGCCGGAAGACGAAGGGTCGGATCAGCTCGAAGAATCGATCCGCCACCTGGGCGTCGCCCGCGCTGAAGCGCGCCTTGATCAGGGCCTGGCGCTCCCAGAGCTCGGCGCGCTCAGTCAGGTAGGTCTGGTAGCCGTCGAGCGACAGGATGATCCCGCCCATCCGGCCCTCGGGACGGAGCCGGAGATCCACGCGGAAGGCGTACCCTTCCTCGGTCACCGATTCGAGGGCGGCCACGATGTCCCGCGCCACGGCGGCGAAGTAGTCGCCGTTCGGGAGGCCGCCCTCCGATCCGCCCGAGGTCTCCCCGTCCTCTCCATAGACGAAGACGAGGTCGATGTCGGAGGAATAGTTCAGCTCATCGCCGCCGAGCTTGCCCATGCCGATGACGGCGAGGCCGGTGGGCGCGCCGTCGGGTCCCTGGGGGACGCCGAAGCGCTCGCGGAGACGCTCCTCGGCCCACCGCCACGTGGCCCCCAAGCACACGTCGGCGAGGCGCGAGAGCTCTTCCGTGGTCACCGTCAGGTCGGCGTCCCCCAGCAGGTCGCGGGAGCCTATGCGCAGGAGCTGGCGATACTTGAACCGGCGGAGCGCGTTCCAGCGCGCGTCGAGCCGCTCGAAGGCGCTCGTGGTCTGCTCGAGGGCGGCGGCGAGCTCGTCGCCATGCCACTGCCGCATGGTCTGGCCCTCGAGAAGCCAAGGGAAGAGCGTCGGATGCCGGCGCAGCGTGTCGGCCAGGAACTGGCTCGTGCCCCCGAGCCTCGCCATGAGGTGGAGCGCGCCCGGGTGCGCGCCGAGGAGACGGAACAGAGCGACGCGATCGCCCTGGGCGGCCAGGCGCTCCAGGTTGTTGAGCGCCATGTCGGGATCGGGCGACTCCGCCAGCGCCCGGAGCAGCCGCGGGAGGAGCGGGGTCAGGAGCTCGGCGTCGCGCGGCTCCGGCGTGAGCGCGTGCAGGTTGACCAGCGCCGCGCGCGGGTCCGCAAAGCCGAGGCGCTTGAGCTCGGCCAGCGCCTTTCGATCGTGCGGAGCCGCGGTGAGCAAGTTCATGGAGGCGCTGATCCTCGGATCATCTGCTACCACCGCCCCTCACCCTACTGAGCCCTCGCCTCGTCGCTCGAGGCGAGCGTCTCGGCTCGAACTGCAGCCCTCTCCCCCGAGGGGGAGAGGGAATCTTTTTAGATGGCCGCTTCGCCCGTCTCGCCGGTGCGGATGCGGATGGCGCCGCCCATGGGCAGGACGAAGACCTTGCCGTCGCCGATGGAGCCGGTGCGGGCGGCGGACGCGATGAGGGCGACGATCTTGTCGACCTGCTGGTCGGGCACCACCACTTCGATCTTCACCTTGGGCAGGAAGTCGATGGTGTACTCCGAGCCTCGATAGAGCTCGGTGTGGCCCTTCTGCCGGCCGAAGCCGCGTACCTCGGTCACCGTCATGCCGATGACGCCCACCTCGGTCAGCGCTTCCTTGACGTCGTCCAGTTTGAACGGCTTGATGATGGCTTCGATCTTCTTCATCGCGACCTCCGTGGCGACCGGGCGCCGTACTGGCGGAGCACCTTTCGGTACAGGGTAACGTACTCGCGGGCTGAAGCGTCCCACGAGAAATCCTGCGTCATGGCGTTGTGGACGAGCGTCTCCCACCGGCGCGGCTCGCGGAACGCCGCGACGGCTCGCCCCACCACCTCCCGCAGCGCGTCCACGGAAAAGTCGTCGAAGATGAATCCCGTGCCCGTCCCGCGCCGGGCATCCCACTCCTCCACCGTGTCGGCGAGGCCCCCCGTGCGCCTCACGATGGGAATGGTCCCGTAGCGCAGGGCGATGAGCTGCCCCAGCCCGCACGGCTCGTAGCGCGAGGGCATGAGGAAGCAATCGCCGCCCGCGTACATGCGTGCCGCCAGCTCGGCGTCGTAGCCGAGGCGCACCGCCACGCGGCCCGGATGAGCGGCGGCAGCCTCTTGCCACGCCGTCTCGAGCGGCGTCTCGCCCGAGCCCAGGAGGGCGATCTGACAGCCAGCCTCGAGGAGGCCCGGCAGCCCCTCCAGGACGAGGTCGAGTCCCTTCTGTCCGGCCAGGCGGGTGACCATGGTGATGAGCATGGAGCGATCGGCCTCGAGCCCCAGATCGCGGCGAAGGGCCTCGCGGCAGAGCGCCTTGTCCTCGGGCTGCCCGGCGGAGTAATGACACGCGAGGGCGGGATCCTTCGCGGGATTCCAGGTCTCGTAGTCGATCCCGTTGATCACGCCGTAGAGGTCGGCGCTTCGGTCCTCGAGGACGCCCTCGAGCCCGTTGCCGAAGGCCGGGGTGCGGATCTCCGCCGCGTACGTCCGACTCACGGTGGTGAGGAGATCGGCGAAGGCCAACCCCGCCTTGAGGAAATTGATCTTGCCGTAGAACTCGATGCCCGCGGGGGTGAAGAGGTCCCAGCCGAGGCCGGTCATGGGCATGTCGTAGTGCCAGAACACGCCCTGGTAGGCGAGATTGTGAATGGTGAAGAGCGTGCCCATCCCGCCCAGCTCGGGGTGATCGCGGTAGAGCGTCTTGAGGTACACGGGAATGAGCCCCGTCTGCCAGTCGTTGACGTGGATCAGCTGAGGCCGCCAGGCCGAGGCTCCCTCGCGGCCGAGAGCGATGAGGGCCTCGAGGGTGCCCCGGCAGAAGAACGTGAAGCGCTCGCAATTGTCCAGGTAGTCGCCGTCCGCGGTGCCGTAGAGCGCCTCGCGATCGAAATACGCATCCTGGGCGAGGAAGTAGAAGGGCACGCCGCCCGGCCCCGCCGCCTCCAGGAGCTGGCCCTCCACGAGGCGGTCGCCGATGGGAACGCGCACGCGCTCGATCACCGGCCGCGTCCCCGTCACCTGCTCCTTCACGTCCCGGTAGCGTGGAATCAAGACGCGCACGTCGTGGCCGAGGGCGTGGAGGGCCTGAGGCAGCGCCCCCGCCACGTCGCCCAGCCCGCCCGTCTTGGCGAAGGGCGAGGCTTCGGAGGCCACCACGAGCACGCGGAGTCTCGGCGACGGCATGTCCCAGATCCCCTATGCGTCTTCCAGGATGGGGAAGACGAGCTGCGTGATGTGCGAGGAGATCCGCTTCAGATTGGTCAGCACGTCGAGGTGGATCTCGGAGGTCTCGAGCGACTCCGCCAGCCCCTGCCGGAGCCGGGCCAGATGCGAGGTGCGAAGCTCGCGCTCGCGCTGGCGGATGATGGGGCGCTGGTCGAGCACTTCCTGGGCAAGGGCCCGGTCCCCCGCCGCGAAGGCCGCGATGGCGCGCTCGAGGTTCTTGGAGATCATGCCGTGGAACTCCAGCAGCTCGGCCTCCCCCGCCTCCGAGAAGCGCCGCCCCTGATAGAGCTTCTTGCGGGCGAGCTCCATGAGGTTCTTGTCGATGATGTCGCCGATGTTCTCGAGGTTTCCGATAACGGAGATGAGGCCGATCTCCTTTCGGGTCAGGTCCGGGGACATGGTCTCCTGACCGAGACGCGAGAGGAAGAGCTTGATCTCCCGCTCGAGGTAGTCGAGCTGATCGTCGCGCCGCTCGACGTCCTCCAGAAGCTCCTGGTTGTCGCTTCGGAGGACGAGCATGGCGTCCCGCAGCATGCCCTGGGACACGTCACCCATCCGGAGCGCCTCGCGCGTCGCCTGCCCCAGGGCCAGGCCGGGCTGGTCGAGGTAGCGGTCGTCGAGATAGCGGGTCTTGAACGGGTTGTCGGCGGTAGTCACGTCGTCGGGGACCATGGCCGTGATCACCCGCGCGGCCCACGGCGCGAAGGGCAGGAACACGGCGCTGATCGCCACGTTGAAGAAGGTGTGGGTGTTGGCAATCTGGCGCGCGGGATCGCTCGCGGTGACGCCGACGAGCGAGGCGAGCGGCTGAATGAACGGAAACACGAGCGCCACCCCCAGCACCTTGAAGGCGATGTGCGCGACGGCCACGCGACGGGCATCGGCGGAGGAGCGCAGGCTCGCGGTCAGCGCGGTGGCGCACGTCCCGATGTTGGCGCCCAGGACCACGGGAATGGCGCCGCTGAGGGGCAGGAGCCCCTGGCTCGCGAGGGAGAGAACCAGCCCGATGGTCGCGGCCGAGGAAGACATGCCGGCGCTGAACACGGCGCCGAGGAGAAGACCCAGGCCGGCATTTGCCGAGAGGGCTACCAGCACCTGGCGCGCCAGGCCGCTCTCCGTCACCGGCGTCATGGCCTCCGTCATGAGGCGCATGCCGAGGAACACGAAGCCGAAGCCGAGGACGGCCTGTCCCACGCTCTTGACGAGCCCGCGCCGCCCGAAGAAGGTGAGCCCGAATCCCGCCGCCACCAGCAGGAGGGCGAGATCCTGGATCCTGAAGGCGAGGATCTGCACGGTGAGGGTCGTGCCGATATCCGCGCCGAGGATGACCCCCAGCGACTGCCGGAAGGTCATGAGACCGGCCGACACGAAGCCGATGACCATCAGCGTGGTCGCCGAGGAGGACTGCAGCAGCGCGGTGGCGAGCGCGCCGGAAGACACGGCGCTGAGCCGCGTGCGCGTGGCGCTCGTCAGCAAGTGTCGCAGATGGCCCCCCGCGGCGCGCTGGAGCCCTTCGCCACAGAGCTGCATGCCGTAGAGGAGAAGGGCGACCCCGCCGAAGAGCTCCAGGAGGATCATGGGGCGCGGGGCGTGGGCGTCGGATAGCCGAGCGCTATATCGGCCATCACTCCAACCAGATGCTGCGTGTTGTTGACGGAGTGCACGCGCGGCGGCCTCACCTCGGTCAGCGAGCCGTTGGACACCGTCAGCCGCCAGATCGAGGACAGGGGAAGCCCGAGGCAATGGGCGAGATACGCGCTGATGACGCCGCCATGGCACACCACCAGCGCCTGCTCGCCATCGGGATGCGCGCGGGCAATTTCGTCCACGGCCCTCACCACGCGAGCTTGCACCTCCGCGAGCGGCTCGCCTCCCGGAGGCAGACAGGCGACGGGATCCCGCACCCACTGGGCGTACGGATCGCCCGGCAAGGCGCGGATCTCCTCGACCGTCCGTCCTTCCCATTCCCCCAGACAGAGCTCGCGCAGATCCTCGACGGGCGTGACCGGCACATTGGTCCCAGCCGCGGCGATCTCGGCCGTGCGCCGCGCCCGCGCGAGCGGGCTCGTGTAGACGGCGGCCACGGGCCGGCTCTGGAGAACGCGCGCGAGCGCCTCGGCCTGGCGCGCTCCCAGCTCCGACAGCTCCACGTCCTGGCTGCCCTGGAATCTTCGGATGGCGTTCGAGACCGACTGTCCGTGCCGGGCCAGGAGGAGGTGGCTCATCGCCGGTGCTCGACCGCGGCCAGCGCCGCCTCGAGCCGGGACAGCGTCTCCGCCTTGCCCAGCAGCGCCGCCACCTGGAAGATCGGCGGGCTCTCGGTCTTGCCCGTGATGGCGATGCGTGTGAGCTGGGCCAGGTCCACGAGCTTGAGCCCCATCTCGGCGGCCAGGCCGCGATAGAGACCCTCGAGGCTCGCCGCGTCGAACGCCTCCTGCGACTGCATGCGCTTGATCAGGACGGTATAGCGATGCGGGGCTTCCGCGGTCCAGAACTTGGCGGTGGCCTGCGAATCGTAGGCGGGGGGCGGGCGGAAGTAGAACGCGGCCTGCTCGGCCATCTCCACGAGCGTGTGAGAGCGCTCCCTGAGACTGTCGGCCACGCGGGCGACGTACGAGCGATCGGCAGGGACGGGCAGCCCCGCCCGCGCGAGGAACGGCTCGAGCTCGGCAGCCAGGCGCTCGGGCGGCATCACCTTGATCCACTCGAGGGAGAGCCAGAGAAGCTTCTCGCGGTCGAATACGGCACCCGCCTTGCCGACATGCGCGAGGTCGAAGTGGGCGGCGATCTCCTCGGGGGAGAGGATCTCCCGATCACCGTGCGACCAGCCCAGACGCGCGAGATAGTTGATGAGCGCCTCGCGCGGGATGCCCTGGTCCCTGAACTCCTCCACGGTGGTGGCGCCGTGACGCTTGGACATCTTGCTGCGGTCGGGCGCCAGGATCAATGGCAGGTGAGCGAAGACGGGGGCGGAGTAGCCCAATGCCGCGTAACAGGCGAGCTGCTTGGGCGTGTTGTTGAGATGCTCGTTGCCTCGGATGGCATGCGTGATCTTCATGGTCACGTCGTCCACGACCACGCAGAAGTTGTAGGTGGGCGTGCCGTCGGAGCGAACGAGGATCCAATCGTCGAGCGTGTCGTTGTCGAAGGAGACCGTGCCCAGGATGGCGTCCTCGACCACCGTCTGTCCGCTCGTCGGCACCTTGAGTCTGAGCGTATGCGACTCGGAGGCAGGCACGTCGGCGTCGCGGCACGTGCCGGGATACCTGAAGGTCTGCCCGAGCGCCTGCGCCTCTTTCCGGAGGACGTCGAGCGTCGCCGGGGTGCAACGGCACCGATAGGCGCGCCCTTCCCCCAGGAGCCGCTCGGCATGGGCGCGATAGATCTCGAAGCGCTCCGTCTGCCGGTAGCCCGGCGTTGGCGGGCCCTCGTCCCAGTCGAGCCCGAGCCAGCGCAGCGCCTCCAGGATCTGGCCGATGGAGGCCTCGGTCGAGCGGCTGCGGTCCGTGTCCTCGATCCGAAGCACGAAGACGCCCTGATGGCGCCGGGCGAAGGCCCAGTTGAAGAGGGCCGTGCGGGCGCCCCCCACGTGAAAGGAGCCCGTCGGACTCGGCGCGAAGCGAACCCTGACCGTGTCAGGCATGCACGATCATCTTACCGCGTTAGAAGCGGGCTCGGCGCATCACCGCGCGCGGAAGGAGGCGGATGACGAGCATGACCCACCGCCAGATGGGCGGAACGTAGACCACGGGAGCTCCCGCGTCGAGGGCGCGGAGGACGACGCGCGCCACCGACTCCGGCTCCCCCGCGAAGGGCGGCACGCGTAATCCCGCCGTCATGGACGTCTTGACGAAGCCGGGCCGCACGGCGAGCACGCGCACGCCACGATCGGCGTAGGCGAGCCCGAGGCCGTCGAGAAACACCGACAGACCCGCCTTGGAGGCGCCGTAGAGATAGTTGCTGCGCCGAGCTCGATCGCCCGCCACCGAGCTGAACGCGCAGATGGTGCCGCCGCCGCGCCGGGCCAGTCGCTCCGCGGTCTGCTGGCAGAGCACCACCGTGCCGGTGAAATTGACCTCGAGGAGCCGGGCCAGACGCGCGCTGTCGCGCTCGAGGGTCTCCTGCGGGGCGAAGTCGCCCCCCGTGACGATGAGCGCGTCGAAGCTGCCCAGCGCGCGCTCGGCCGCGTCGAGGGCGGCCGCGAAGCCCTCGGGCTCCGCCAGGTCGAGATGGCCCGTCACCACCGGTCCGCTCGCCCCCCGCGCCGCGAGATCCCGGGACGAGGTCAGCAGCTCGTTCGGATCGCGGCCGAGGAGAGCGAGGGCATCGCCGCGGCCGGCGAGGAGCCGCGCCAGGGCCCGTCCCATCCCGCGCGTGGCTCCCACCAGCACGGCCTTCACGGTTCGTCCCCGAGGAGGCGCGCCGACAGGGCGGAGCCGAATCGATGCTCGGGATCCCACCGATCCCGCACGCGTTGCCATTGCGGGAGCCGCGGCACCATGCGCTCGAAATCGTCGCGCCGGGTGACGGCGTCCTTGGCCAGATAGATCCGTCCGCCGGCGCGGACCACCGTGCCGTCCAGCTCGTGCACGAGGGCCTCGGTGGTGGGGCCGCGGTAGGGCAGGTCCATCGCGAGGGTCGTGCCCTCGAGGGGAAAGGACAGATACGCGTCGGACTCCGGGCCGCAATCCTTGATCACCGCGAGAAAGGACGTCGCCCCCGCCCGGCTCACACGCTCCAGCAGCTCGGAGAGCACGGGCCCGCCCGCCGCTCGCGGGACGACGCACTGGTATTGAAGGAAGCCGCTCCGGCCATAGAGGCGGTTCCAGTCCTTGACGGTGTCGAGCGGGTAAAAGAAGGCGTCGTAGGGCACGAAGCGGCCGCCCGTCCGTCGGCTCTGGATCCGGTAGTAAACCGCGTTGAAGGCCCGCATGAGAAGTGGGCTGAGCAGCCACTGGGGTCCGTCGAAGGGGAGCCCGCGCACACTCGTCTCTCGCGGGCGCGCGCCCGGGGCCTCCCCACGCGAGGCGTGGCGCCCGCGCATGATGATGCCGCGCCCGAGGCCAGACCCGGTGGCCAGGCAGTCGATCCAGCCCACGGTATAGGGCCAGTCCTTGCCCGCGTGCCTCAGACCGTCGAGCATCTCGGCGAGATGAGCCGCCGGCTCCACTTCAACGAACATCCACGGCGTCTCGATCGGCCTGAGGCGGACCGTCGCCTCCGTGATCAGGCCCGTCAGTCCCATGCCGCCCACCGTGGCGAGAAAGAGCTCGCGCTCGCGATCCGGGCCGCACTCCACGAGGCGACCGTCGGCCGTCTCGAGCACGAGCCGGCCCACGAATCCGCCGAAGGAGCCGTCGCGGTGATGGTTCTTGCCGTGCACATCGGAGGCGACACAGCCCCCCACCGTGACGAACTTCGTGCCCGGGCTCACGGGAGGAAACCAGCCACGCGGCACGAAGACCCGGAGGATCTCCGCGAGGGAGAGCCCCGCCTCGCACGTCAGCGTCCCCGTGGAGGGCTCGAAGGCCAGGATGCGGTCGGCCCGGACCGTCTCGAGGACGAGAGACTGGGCCGAGGCGGGCACGGCGGCGTCGCCATACGAGCGGCCGAGGCCGCGCGGAAGGACGCGGCCCGCGCGCGGGAGCCTCAAGCGCTCCGGGCGGAGGACGGCGGCGCGGCAGACTGGATGGCGACCCCAGCCCGCGATCGTCTCGACGCTCAGCCCGTCCATCGCGGGCCGTAGATGATGGCGAGGGTGGCCAGCATCCAGAGGAGGGCATCGACGAGGAGCGCGCGATCGTTCACGAGCAGGTCGGATGGATTGCCCCCGAGATCGCGCCGGTAGAGGAGATAGAGGTAGCGGAAGATGCCGTAGAGGACGAAGGGCAGGGTGAGGGGCAGGAGCCGGGTGTGGAACTTGCCCACCGTCTCCGCCGACATGGTGTAGAGCGCATAGGCCGTCACCGTGGAGGCGGTGACCACGGAGATCATCTGGTCCAGGAAGCCTTCACTGTACTCGGCGAGGATGGGCCGATGGGCCGCCGCGTTCCCGGTGAGCGTGCGGTACTCGTGGCGACGCTTGCCCAGGGCCAGGAAGAGCGCGATGAGGATGGTGCAGATGAGGAGCCAGCCCGAGATCTCGACGTCCACCGCCACCGCCCCCGCCACCGCGCGCAGCACGAAGCCGGTGGCCACCGTCAGCACGTCCAGGATCACGAGGTGCTTGAGCCAGGCGGAGTACGCCGTGAGGAGCACGCCATAGCCCAGGGCGGTCAGGCCGAAGACGGGCGAGAGCGAGAAGGCCGCCGCGAGGGAGGCGGCCGAGAGCACGAGGCCGCTGGCCACGGCCGCACGGATGGACAGCAGCCCTGCCGCGATGGGCCGCTCCTTCTTCTGCGGGTGGAGACGATCCTTGTCGACGTCGGCGACGTCGTTGAAGAGATAGATGGCGCCGCTGAGCCCGCAGAAGATCACGAAGGCGGCCACGGCGCGCCAGACCAGTGGAGTGAACATCTGCTGGGCGAAGACGACGCCGGCGAAGACGAAGAGGTTCTTGACCCACTGGCGGGGACGGAGTGATGTCAGGACGGCCGCGAGCATTCTCAGCCGTCCTACAGGCGGATCACATGCGGCTGGGCACCGAGCGGCCCGGTCAGGTTGCGCGTGTCGAGCACCAGCCGCGCCTCGCGGACGAGGCGGACGGGGTCGAACTCGCGATGCGCGGTGAGGACGAGGACCAGATCGTAGGCGCCGAGGGAGGCGGCCCAGTCCACCGCGGTCAGGGATCGGCTCCCCACCGTCAAGGTGGGGACGTGGGGGTCGGCATAGTCCACGCGCGCGCCCCGCAGGGCGAGGGCGTCGATGATCTCCACGGCGGGCGAATCGCGCACGTCTCCCACGCCCGCCTTGTAGGCGACGCCGAGCACGAGCAGACGTGAGCCCTTGAGCGGGCGGCCGAGGTCATTGAGGGCGTCGATGGCGAGCTGCACCGTGTAGCCCGGCATGCCTCGGTTGATCTCGTCGGCGAAGGCGATGAAGCGGGCCTCGTAGCCCATCATGCGCGCCCGCCACGAGAGGTAGTAGGGATCGCTGGGCAGGCAGTGGCCGCCGATGCCGGGGCCGGGCTGGAAGGGCATGAAGCCGAAGGGCTTGGTCGCCGCGGCATCGATGATCTCCCAGACGGAGAGCCCGAGCCGCCGGCACATGATGGCCAGCTCGTTCACGAGGGCGATGTTGACGCTGCGGAAGATGTTCTCGAAGAGCTTGACGAGCTCCGCTGCCTGGGGCGAGGAGACGGGCACGACGCGCTCGATGATCAGCCCGTAGAGCGCGGAGGCGAGGGCCATGCAGGACGCGGTGACGCCACCCACGACCTTGGGAATGTTCGTGAGGCCGAATCGGCGGTTGCCGGGGTCGATGCGCTCGGGAGAGAAGGCGAGGAAGAACTCGTGGCCGACGGTGAGCCCCGCGGCGGCGAAGCGAGGGAGCAGCACCTCCTCGGTCGTTCCCGGATACGTGGTCGACTCGAGCACGATGAGCTGGCCCGCTCGCAGGATGCGCGCCACGTCCTCCGTCGCCGCCACGATGTGGGAGATGTCCGGCTCCTTGGACTTCCCGAGCGGCGTCGGCACGCAGATGATGATGGCATCGGCGGCGGTGAGCGCCGCGATCCCGTCGGCGACGACGAGACGCCGTGCCGTGACGAGGGGGGCGAGCTCGTCGCTCGGCACGTCCTCGACGGGACTCACGCCCGCGCGGATGCGCGCGGAGCGGCCCGCGTCCGCGTCCACTCCGATCACGGGCAGGCCCGCCTTGGCGAAGGCCACGGCCAGGGGCAGGCCGACGTAACCGAGCCCGATGACGCCGATGGTGGCGTCCCGCCGCTCCAGCCGCTGCTTGAGCTCCTCCGCCACCTGCCCCCTGGGCGCGCTCAATGGAGTCGTCCGAGCGCGTCCCGGATGGCGCGCGATGTCGCCTCGATCTCCGCGTCGGTGAGCTCCGGGAAGCACGGCAGCGACAGCACCTCGGCGGAGGCCCGCGCGGCGTGGGGGAAGGCCCGGTCGGCGTCGGGGAGGGCGAACATGGGCTGGGCGGGGATGGCGATCGGGTAGTGGATGGTGGTGCCGATGCCCGCGTCGGTCAGGGCCATGGCGAGGGCGTCTCGCTTCGGGGTGCGCACGGTGAACTGGTGGTAGACGTGGCGCGCGGGCAGGCGCTCCTCCGGCAAGGTCAACGGCACCCCCGCGAGAAGCTCTCGATAGCGCGCGGCGATCCGACGGCGCGACTGGTTCCAGTCCTCGAGCCGCCGGAGCTTCACGCGGAGGAGGGCGGCCTGGAGCTCGTCCAGCCGGCTCGAGTAGCCGAGCTCGACGTGCTCGTACCTGCGCGACGATCCATGATTCCGCAGCCGGCGTACCTGCCCGGCCACGTCCTCGCGGGCGGTCAGGATCATGCCCCCGTCGCCGCAGCCTCCGAGGTTCTTGGTGGGATAGAACGACAGGCACGCGACGTCGCCCCAGGCTCCCGCTGGCTTGTCGCCATAAGAGGCTCCCACCGCCTGCGCGGCGTCCTCGATCACGGCGAGGCCGCGGGCGCGGGCGATGGCGGTGATGGCGTCCATGGCGGCAGGCTGGCCATAGAGGTGGACGGGCATGATGGCCCGCGTCCGCGGCGTCACCGCCTTGTCCACGAGCGCGGGATCCAGGTTGTACGTTCCCGGATCGATGTCCACGAAGACGGGCCGCGCGTCCACCATGAGCACGCTGGTCGCCGAGGCCACGAAGGAGAAGGCCGAGGTGATGACCTCGTCACCGGGCCGGACGCCGACCGCCTTGAGGGCGATGACGAGGGCATCGGTGCCAGAAGCGACCCCGATGCCGTGGGAGACACCGCAGAGGCGGGCCAGCTCGCTCTCGAGGGCGGCGACCTCGGGCCCGAGAATGAAGCGGCAGGAGGCGAGCACGCGCGCCGCCGCCGCCGCCAGCTCGGCCTTGAGCGCCTCGTGCTGCCGCGTGAGGTCGATCTGGGGGATCATCGGCTGCCCCCTCCGCTGCTTCCGCGGGCGCTCGTGCCGACCTGGCCGACCCCGAGGAGATTGACGGAGAATCGGAACTCGTCGTCGGAAGCGTAGCGGTGGATGAATTGCACGGTGATCGCCCAGCAATCGAAGTGGATGTCTATCCCTCCCCGGGCCTCGGTGGCCCTGCCATTGGTCACGTCCCAGTAGCTGCTGGCCTTGAGATCCACGTTTCGCGTCACGCGCGCGGTGGCCGAGGCCTGAAGGAAGCGGAAGCCCGCCTGCTCGTTGAAGCGCGGCCCCATCGTCACCGAGAAGTCACGGAAGATGGCGCTGATGTCGGCGTTCGCGTCCCGGACACCGAGGCCGTAGACATTGTACCGGGCATCGGCCCGGAAGCGGAGATGCTCGTTGGGCTGGATGAGGATCTCGCCCACGGCGTCCTTGAAGGGCTCGCCGACTCCCAGGAAATTGTAGGTCTGGCTCAGGGTCAGGCGCGCGAGCTCCCAGCGCACGGGCTCCTCGTTGGGTCCCGAGACCGTGCGCGCGTTGAACCGGTTGACCAGGCTGTACGTGACTTCGTTGGCCTTGTCCTGGGCGTCGATGCCCGTCCGCGCCTCGTAGCCCGGGTCGATGCGGATGGTCGGACCTCCTCCGGGCTCCCATTGCGGATTGTCCTTCTGATTGATGCCGCGAATCTCCAGGAAGGTGGCGCGTGGCTCGATGACGTGCTGGAGGGCGGAGATACCGCCGATGCCGCCGACGTTGAAGACGCGCGAGACGCGGGTCTCCAGCTGCACGCCTGCCTCCACCTGCTGGCGGACCCGGTCGTCGTCGACGGTCTTCTCCACGGTGACGGGATAGCCGTTGTCGGGGCCCTGGGAGATCGCCGACCTGACCACCCGCTGGTTGTAGTAGGTCAGGCGTCCTCCCAGGAACGGGGTCATGGTGAAGAGCCCGGCCACGGGCACCGGGTAGAGGAACCGGGGATGGACATCGCCCCGCACGCCCTCGGATCCGATCTCGCGGAAGAAGCTGACGAAGGAGGCCTGGGTCTCGAAGAGAAGACCCGGCACCCCGGGCACGGCCTGGCGGATGCCCTCCAGCTTGATCTCGGGCGCCCGCTGCAGCTCCACGGGCCGCGGCGTGGTCAGGTCCTGGTACCAGTACACGCGGCCCACGAGGTTCCACGACTCCCACCGCTGCGTCACGAACACGTTGGTCTCGGCGCGCTGTCGCGCACGCTCGCCCGCCGCGTCGGCGTATGTCTTGTAGATGTCGTCGTCGGAGGTGACGTTCGAGTCGATCTTGAGCGACATGCTCGGGGTGATCTGCCACGCGTGCTTGATCTGGATCCAGCCGCGGTTCTCGTCGATGCCTTTCGAGGTGCGCGAGTCGAGGAAGGCTTCGTTCACGCCGAAGGCCTGGACCTGCCCCTGGGCCTCGCGCGACAGGACATAGCGATAGTCGAGTTCCAGGCCCATCCCGCGCTGGGTGAAGGTATCGAGCGTCACCGTGAGATCCTGACTGTCGCTGATGGCCCAGTAGTACGGCACCCGGGCGAAGTATCCCTTCCGGGAGTTCTGACCGAACTCGGGAAAGAGGAAGCCCGACTGACGCTCGCGTCGGAGGGCCGCCGCGAAGAAGGGCACCCAGGGCAGGACGGGCACGCTCTTGACCCAGAAGGAGGCGTCCCGTCCGAAGACGATCCCGTCGAGGTCGGCCTGCCCTGACCCTAGATGCACGGACCAGTCGGGCACCTCGCCTTCACACGTCGTGAAAACGCCCTGGCGCACGCCGTACAGGCTCTCCCCCAGGCGGTCGAACCGCTCGGCGGAGAGGCGGTAGTACGGAGGGATCTGGGCCGCGCCCTTGTAGACGACGCCCGTCCCGGTGTTGAGGTTGTAGTCGACGCGCTCACCGACGAGGCGATCCTGCCCGTCGAAGAAGACGACCTTGCCCTGGGCCACCGCCTCGCCCGTATTCCGATTGAGCTCGACCCGATCGGCGAGGAGGCGGCTGCCTCCGCGGGTGATCTCCACATTGCCGGTGGCAAGCAGGAGGTCCGAGTCGCCGCCGATCTGCTGGATCCGGTCGGCTACGACACTGGTCTCGCCGCTGCTATCCCGGAGCGTGACCGGAGCCTGCTGGGCCCTCACTTCAGCTGGGTGGATGCAGAGGAGCGCGACCGCCAGGGCCAAGGGGCCGAGTCGTGCCGCGAGTCGCACGGGCAGACAGGGATTGGGCGTCTTTTTTAGAGACACAGGCCCTCATCCTATCTCAGCGGCCCAGGTCGTCTTCGCTAAATATATCTGTCTTTTCAGTGGCTTGGACGAGAGTCGGCCCAAGGATCGACAGCGACCCTGCCACACAAACCATGGGGGTTCGCGGATCCGAGAGCGCCATCCGTAGGGCCTCGGCCGGCGAGGGAGCGAGATCGGCCTTCAGGCCGGGCCAGAGCTTTTCCGCCAGGGCCTTCACGGAGGCGGCGGGAGCCGCCCTCGGGTGCTCGCTGGCCGTGAAGATGACGCGGCGGGCCAGTGGCAAGAGAGGGAGCAGAATGCCGGGCTGATCCTTGTCCGAGAACATGCCGATGATGAGCGTGCCGCGCTGTCCGGGGAAATACGCCTCGAGCGACGCAGCGAGGGCTCGGGCGCCGGCCGGATTGTGCGCCCCGTCGAGCACGATCGGAGGTGGCCCGGGCAAGACCTGGAAGCGCCCGGGCCAGTGGGCGCCACCGAGGCCGGCTCGGATCGCGCCCTCGCTCACGCCCAGGAGATGCGCCGCGGTGGCGGCGAGGAGCGCGTTGCCGGGCTGAAAGACTCCGAGCAGCGCCACCCGCACTTGATCGAGCGTGAAGCCGGGTCCGTCGAGATCCAGCCACAGACCGTCGAGCCCGCTCCGGCGCACTCGCGCGTGAAGATCCCGTCCCTCGAGGAGGAGGGGCACCCCTGCTTCGGCGGCGCGCCTCACGATCACCGACTCAGCCCCGGGCTCCTGGCGCGCCGACACGGCGATTCCGCTCCGAATGATGGCGGCCTTCTCCGAGGCGATCTTCTCGATGGTGTCGCCGAGGTAGGCCTGGTGGTCGAGGTCGATGCGGCTGACGACTTCCACGGCGGGACGGCCCACGGTGGTCGAGTCGAGCCGCCCACCCATGCCGACCTCGAGCACCGCCACCTCGACGCTCTCGCGGGCGAAGTGATCGAGGGCGAGCGCGGTCAACGCCTCGAACATGGTCGCGTCGAGGCGGGCGACCAGGGTACCGAGCGCCTCGACCCCGTCGGCGAAATCAGCCTCGGAAATCGGGCGGCCGTCGACGCGAATGCGCTCGCGGATATCGAGGAGGTGGGGCGAGGTGTAGAGCCCGACCCGGCGGCCGGCGGCCTGGACGGATGCCGCAAGCATGGCGCATATGGAGCCCTTGCCGTTGGTGCCGGCGACCTGGACGAGGGTCATGGCGCGCTCGGGATGGCCCGCCGACTCGAGCAGCGTCTCGATGCGCTCGAGGCCAGGACGCATCCCGGCCATCTCGCCGCCCCGCAGCCCGGTGACGCGGGCCACGGCCTCGCGGTAGGTCATGGAGCGGGCTGGGATGGACCCGCGAAGAAAGCGAGAATGCGACGGAGCGTGTCTCGGAGCTCCCGGCGCTCGATCACGAGATCGATCTGACCGTGCTCGAGGAGGAACTCGGAGCGCTGGAAGCCCTCGGGCAGCGGCTGACGTATGGTCTCCGCGATGACGCGCGGGCCGGCGAAGCCGATGAGCGCGCGGGGCTCGGCCAGAATGAGATCGCCGAGCATGGCGAAGCTGGCCGTGACGCCGCCCGTGGTCGGATCCGTGAGCAGCGAGACGTACGGCAGGCGCTCGTCGGCCAGTCGCTTGAGGGCGGAGGCAGTCTTGGCCATCTGCATGAGCGACAGGATGCCTTCCTGCATCCGCGCCCCCCCGGAGGCGGACACGATGAGGACGGGCACGCGCTTCTGCACGGCGAACTCGATGAGACGCGTGAGCTTCTCGCCGACCACCGAGGCCATGCTGCCGCCCAGGAAGCCGAACTCGAACACGCCCACCGCGACCTCGTAGCCCCCGATGCGCCCCAGTCCGGTCATGACGGCTTCCTCGAGACCCGTCTTGCCGCGCGCGGCCTTCACGCGATCGGTGTAGCGCTTGGTGTCCTTGAAGCCGAGGGGGTCGCGCGAGCGAAGTCCCGTCTCGCGCTCCTCGAAGGATCCCGTATCCAGGAGCGAGGCGATGCGCTCCTGGGCGGTGATGCGGAAGGGGTAGCGGCACTTCGGGCAGACACGGCCGGCGCGGTCCACCTCGGCGCGATAGACGATCTCCTTGCACGAGTCGCACTTGACCCAGAGGCCCTCGGCGATATTGACCTTCTTGGGCCTATCGTCACCTTGCTCCTTGTCCTTGAAGAACCACGCCATGGCTACGCCGTCGCCTTCAGCGGCTCTTTGAGGGAGGCCACGAAGTCCCCGACCCGGCCCACGAGCTCCTCGGACCCGCCATGACGCTCGACGAGCTGCACGATGGCCGAGCCGACGATGACCCCGTCGGCCGCGCGGCCAACCGCGGCTGCCTGCTCGGGGGTCCCGATGCCGAATCCCACGCAGATGGGCTTGGTCGTGATGCCTCGAAGCGTGCGCAGGTGCTGCAGGAGATCGGGGGGCAGCTCGGCGCGCGCCCCCGTGACCCCGGTCAAGGAGACCATGTAGAGGAAGCCCGTAGCCGCCCGCGCGATCGCGCGCATCCGATCGGGCGGGGAGGTCGGGGCGACGAGGTGGATCAGGTCGAGGCCCGCCGCCTCGGCTTCCGATCGCAGGGGACGGGCTTCTTCGGGCGGCAGGTCGGCCACGATGACGCCGTCGACGCCACACTCCACCGCCGTCACGCAGAATGCCTTGAGGCCGAAGGCGAGGACGGGATTGTAGTACGTGAGAAAGACGAGCGGCACCGCCGTCTCGCTCCGGAGATCTCGCGCCAGCTCGAGCACGCGGGGCAGCGTCACGCCCGCCTGGAGGGCGCGCTGGGTCGCCCGCTGGATCACCGGCCCGTCGGCCAGAGGATCCGAGAAGGGCACGCCCAGCTCCACGATATCGGCGCCTCGTCGCGCGGCTTCGATGACGAGCCGCTTCGTGAGCGACACGGACGGATCGCCCGCGGTGAAGTACGGGATGAGGGCCCGCTCGCCACGCTCCCGGAGCTGGGCGAAGGTCGCGGCCAGGCGCCCCGTCACCGTCGTCGTCACCGCCGGCCTGCCGCCGAGGCCGCCCGCACCGGCGGCGCCCCGTGTCCCTTCGCCCCCGCGAGAGCCTGCTCGACCGTGTGCACGTCCTTGTCGCCCCGGCCCGAGAGCCCGATCACGATGCTCTCGCTCTTCTTCATCCGCTTGGCCGCGCGCATGACATAGGCCACGGCGTGGGCGGATTCGAGGGCCGGCATGATCCCCTCGAGCCTGGTCAGGACCTGGAAGGCCTCGAGGGCCTCGGCGTCGGTGGCCGACTCGTACTCGAAGCGGCCCTGCTCCTTGTAGTAGGCGTGCTCGGGCCCCACGCCGGGATAATCGAGCCCCGCCGAGATCGAATGAGCCTCGGAGATCTGGCCGTCGTCGTTCTGGAGGAGATAGCTCATGCTCCCGTGGAGCACGCCCACCGCCCCCGCCCCGAGCGAGGCGCCGTGGCGGCCCGTGGAGAGACCGTGGCCGGCGGGCTCCACGCCCACGATGCGCACGCGCGAGTCGCGGATGAAGGGCCAGAACAGCCCGATGGCATTGGAGCCCCCGCCCACGCAGGCCACGAGGAGATCGGGGAGCTTGCCCGTGAGCTGCTTGCGGGCCTGCCCCCGCGTCTCCTCGCCGATGACGCGGTGGAAATCGCGCACCATCATGGGATACGGATGCGGGCCCATGGCCGAGCCCAGGAGATAGTAGGTCGTCCGCACGTTGGTCACCCAGTCGCGCAGCGCCTCGTTGACGGCGTCCTTGAGGGTGCGTGACCCGCTTTCCACGGGGACGACGGTGGCGCCGAGCAGCTTCATGCGGAACACGTTGAGGGCCTGGCGCTCGATGTCCACGCTGCCCATGTAGACCTGGCACTCGAGCCCGAGAAGCGCCGCCGCGGTGGCGGAGGCGACGCCGTGCTGGCCGGCCCCCGTCTCGGCGATCACCCGGCGCTTGCCCATCCGTTCGGCCAGGAGCGCCTGCCCCAGGACATTGTTGATCTTGTGCGCGCCCGTGTGGCAGAGGTCTTCGCGCTTGAGGTAGATGCGGGCGCCGCCGCAGTGCTCGGTGAGGCGCGCCGCGAAGTAGAGCGGGGTCGGCCGGCCCGCATAGGTCGTGAGCAGCTCCCGGAGGCGCGCCCGGAACCGGGCGTCCCGTCTCGCCGCGCGATACGCCTTGTCGAGCTGGATGAGCGGCGCCATGAGCGTTTCGGGAACGAAACGACCGCCGAAGCGTCCGAAGTGGCCCGCGGCGTCGGGAAGCGCCGAGGGATTCGCCACGGCCTTCTTCACGAAGGCTCCCGCGCCACCGACTTGGCGGCGGCCACGAAGCGTCGCACCTTGTCCGGGCTCTTGGCGCCCGGCCGCTCCTCGACGCCGGAATCGACGTCCACGCCCCAGGGTCGCGCCACGGCGACGGCGCGGGCGACATTGTCGGGCGTCAGTCCGGCGGAGAGGATGACGGAATGACGGCGCGGCACGCGGCGCGCGAGCTCCCACGAAATCGGCTCCCGCCGCTCTCCGTCGCTCCACCGGGCCGGCGAGTCGAGGAGGAAGGCGGCGACACGGTAGCGCTCGAGTCCGTCGAGATCCGCGGGGCCGCCCACCTTGATCGTCTTGATCACGGGCAAGGTGAAGCCGGCCAGCGCCTCGGGCGGCTCGTCACCGTGGAACTGAAGCGCCCCCAGGCGGCACTCTTCCGCCACGGCCTTGACATGGCCGGCGGCATGGTCCCAGAACACGCCCACGGGCGTCACGAAGGGCGGCAGGTCGGCAATGATCTCCGCGGCGGCCGAGGGCGCGATGTAGCGCGGCGTTCCCTCGACGAAGATGAAGCCGAGGGCGTCGGCTCCCGCCTCGACGGCCACGCGTGCGTCCTCGACATTGGTGATGCCGCAGATCTTGACCCGGGTCAAATTGTCTCAGCTCTCGCCTCGCGGCGTAGCCGCGCAGCTCGAACAGCGGGCCCCGTCTCGGCTCGAATCATCTCAGCGTCAGCTCGCGCACCTTGGCGCGTACGTTGGACGCCCGCACCAGGCCTTCGCCCACGAGCACGGCGTGGGCGCCCGCCTCCACCACGCGCCGGACATCGGCGGCGGTGAAGATCCCGCTCTCGCTGACGGCGGTGTGCGCGCGCGGCACGCGCGGGAGCAGATCGAGCGAGGGCTGGAGACTGGTCTCGAGCGTCTGGAGGTTGCGGTTGTTCACGCCGATCACGGGCGCGCCCAGGGCCACCGCGCTTTCGAGCTCGGCAGCCGTGTGGACCTCGACGAGGGTGGAGAGCCCGACGCCCTTGGCGGCATGGTGCAGATCTCGCAGCCGCGCCTCCTCCAGGGCGGCGGTGATCAGGAGCACGGCATCCGCCCCCGCCGCCCGCGATTCCCAGAGCTGATACTCGTCCAGGATGAATTCCTTGCGGAGAATCGGCAGGTCGACGGCGGCGCGGACGGCCACGAGGTCCTCGAGCGAGCCGCGGAAGTATTTCTGATCGGTGAGGACGGAGATGGCGGCGGCTCCCGCCGCGGCATAGTCACGAGCCTGACCCGCGGGGTCGAGCGTGGCGTTCAGCGTGCCCTTGGAGGGAGAAGCGCGCTTCACTTCGGCGATGAGCCGGACCCCGCCGGGGGCGGAGGGCCGGAGCGCCGCCTCGAGCTCGCGGGCCGGACCGAGCCCGCGGCACGCCGCTTCGAGCGCGGCCAGGGGCCGCGCGGCGCGGACTTGCCGGAGCTCTTCGAGCTTGTTGGCGACGATGTCGTCGAGCACGCCCATCAGATACCCTGCGGGGCCGATGCGGCCGGCCCCATGGCGAGTTCGGCTCGGCCCGAGATCGTGGACTCCGTGACCTAGTAGTCGCCGCGAAGCCCGTGCTCGCGGGTGGGGGTGAGCTCGATGCGCGCCATCTGCTCGAGCACGTACTCGCGCAGGGTTCGCGGAGGCGGCAGGTCGCGGACGATCTTCCCGCCGACCACGAGCGGCTTGAGCAAGGCCTCGGCGGGCCGGCCGTCCGCGCCCACGGGCGCGGGCTTGGCCGCGGACAGCACGACGTTCTTGGCCGTCCCCGGCATCCGCCAGACCTGCTTGGCGCCCGACCGCTTGCCGCGCTTGGCCATTGGACGCCCCTCGATCTCCATGATGTCGAGTGCGAACGAGAGGACGGGGGCGTTGGCGATGGACGTCCCCACGCCGTAGCCGTCCACGAGAGGATTGAGCTTGAGGATCTCGTACTCGTCGATGCCGCCCGAGGCGAGGATCTTCACGTGCTCGAAGCCCCGGATGTCCAGCTCCCACCGCACCTCCTCGATGATGCGGAAGAAGTCGCCCCGGCGGGACGACGGCGTGTCCAGGCGCACCGCGTACAGATCCTTGCCGAGGGCCTCTGCCACGCGGATCGCCTCGAACTTCTCGTCCTGCAGGGTGTCGATGAGGGCGACGCGGCGCACCTTGGGGTCGATGACGTCGTTGAAGGCCTTGAGCGCCTCCACGGTGTCGCCGAACATGAGCACGAGGGCGTGGGGAATGGTACCCGTGGGATCGGCTTCGATCAGCTCCGCCGCTTTCGTCACGGCCACGCCGTCGCAGCCGCCCACGAAGGCGTTGCGCTCGATCATGGGGGCAAGGGCCGGATGCATGCGACGCGCTCCGAAGGAGATGACCGCGCGGTCCCCCGCCGCACGCTTGCAGCGGGCGGCCTTGGTGGCGATGCCGGAGGCCTGGCAGAGCAGTCCCAGAAGCGCGGTCTCGTACTCCGCCCACTGGACGTAGGTGCCCTCGATCACGAGCACGGGCTCGTGGGGCCCGAAGATGGTGCCCTCGTCCATCGCCCACACGTCGACGGGCAGACCTTCCAGCAGCACCGCCGCTTCCTCGATGCCCGCGAGGATCCCGAAGGACCAGTCCGCCTGCGGGAAGCTCTTGAGTCGGATCTCGGCCTTGACGCGCTTGGTGATGCCCTTGGCCTTGAGGATCTGGATGGTCCGCTGGAAGTAGACGTCCGACACCTGGCCCGCCTTGATCTCGGGCTCGGATGCCGTATGAAAGGCGCGCTTCGGTTGGTTCGCCATGCTGATAGAGGGTTGCCTGATGGCGCCCCTCAAGTGGGCGGATTGTCCCAGAAACCGTTGGTGAAGTCAAACCGCGGACGGGCGACGGCGTGGCGCAAGTCCGTGCGTGGAAAGGAATTCTCGCTGCGACGGCCCGAGCTACAGGTCGAGGGTCTTGAGATATGCCCGGAAGGCGTCGGCGAGATCGGGACGCGAGAGCGCGATGTCGACGGTGGCCTTGAGGAAGCCGAGCTTCTCCCCGGTGTCGTGACGGCGTCCCTCGAACTCCACGGCATAGATCGGCCGGCGCCCGCGCAGCGTCCGGAGCCCGTTGGTGAGCTGGATCTCTCCACGTGAGTCGGGCGGCGTGTCGGCGAGAATGGGAAAGAGATCCGGGGTCAGGACGTAGCGGCCGATGATGGCGAGGTCCGACGGGGCGTCCTTGGGCTCCGGCTTCTCGACGAGATCCAGCACCTCGAAGACGCCGCCCCCCACGCCGCGGGGCACGATGACGCCGTAGCGGCCAATGTCCTCCTTGGGGATGCGCATGACGGCGAGCACGGGGCCCTGGTGGCGCTCGAAGACGTCGAGGAGCTGCCGCATGCACGGCACGCGGGACATGATGATGTCGTCGCCCAGGAAGACGCCGAAGGGCTCATCCCCCACGAGAGGCCTGGCGCAGAGGATGGCGTGACCAAGGCCGAGCGGCTCCTTCTGTCGCACGTAGGAGACGGAGGCCATCTCCGATATGGTCTTGATCTGGGCCAGCTCGTCGACCTTGCCGCGATCCTGGAGGTAGTACTCGAGCTCGAAGGCCGCGTCGAAGTGGTCCTCGATGGCGCGCTTGTTGCGCCCGGTGACGAGGATGATCTCGTCGAGGCCGGAGGCGACCGCCTCCTCCACCACGTACTGGATGGTGGGCTTGTCCACGAGGGGCAGCATCTCCTTGGGCTGCGCCTTGGTGGCGGGCAGGAAGCGCGTGCCGAGCCCGGCCGCGGGGAAGACTGCCTTGCGAACACGCGTCATGCCCGCGCCTCCTGCGGCTTCAGATAGATGGCCCGCTGGGGAGCGGCCAGCTCGAGCCCGTCGCGATCGAAAGCTTCCTTGATCCGCCGCCTGAGGTCGGATTCCGCGTCCGCCCGGCCGGCGGGCATCACCTTGACCGAGAGCCGCAATCCCACCTCCGTCTCGCCGAAGCGGACGATGCCCTGGGCAAGCGGAGCATCGAGCCCCAGGCTCGTCTCGGTCGCCCAGTCGCGGCCGACGCGCTCCAGGGCCTCGAGGGCGCGTCGCACGTCGGTATCGTAGGTGACGCCGACATCCACGACGGCGCGCGCCCAGCCCCTATTGTAGTTGGCGAACTGCGTCAAATCCCCGTTGGGCACGATGCGCTGGGCGCCGTTGAAAAGGCGCAGCCTGGTGACGCGAAGCCCGATCGCCTCGACCACGCCCGTGTGCCCACCCACCTCGATCACATCCCCTACCCTGACCAAGCCCTCGAAGAGGATGAAAAAGCCCGTGATGACGTCCTTGATGAGGCTCTGGGCGCCGAAGCCCACAGCCAGCCCGAGCACACCAGCCGAGACGGCAAGGGCGCGGACATCCACGCCCACTTCCTGGAGCACCACGATGCCCACCACGAAGGACAGCGCGTAGAGCGCGAGATTCTTGAGGAGGGGGGCGAGGGTGTGCACGCGCTGGGTGCCCGACGGCTCGTCGGCGCCTGCGGCCCGGCGCAGCACCCGTTCGACGAGCTGGCCGAGGATGCCATAGGCGGCGAAGGCCAGGAGCAGGGTCACCGCGACGGCCACGAGCCGGGCCAGGATCGCGACGCCGGGGCCTTCGAGGTGCGTGAGCCGGGCGATCAGCTCGGCCACGCCTTCGGCGAGTCCGCTCATGCGCTCTCCGGGCTCTCCCCCGCCATACGGACCTGGATCTTGAGCTTCTTGACGCGGTACCAGAGGCTGCGCTCCGTGATCCCGAGGATCTTGGCGGCGCGGGCCTGCACCCCATGCGCCTTCTGGAGCGCATCAAGGATGGCGCGCCGCTCCCACTCCTCGAGCGCTTCGTCGAGCGACCCCTGCACGACGGGCGCGGTTTCGCCGGGGGCGGCGGGCTTGGAGCCGCGCTGCACGGCGGGAGGCAGATGCTCGGGCAGGATGACGCCGTCGGAGAGCACCATCGCCCCCTCGAGCACGTGCTGCAGCTCGCGGATGTTCCCCGGCCACGGGTACGTCCACAGGCAACGCAGGGCTTCCGTCGAGAGCGTGGCGGGCTGGCGCCAGAGCCGCGTGGCCGCCCGATCCAGGAGATGCGTGACGAGCTGAGGCAGGTCGTCGACCCGGTCACGGAGCGCGGGCATCACGAGACGGACACCCTGGAGGCGGTAGAAGAGGTCCGATCGGAACTTGCCCTCGGGGGCGAGGCTCTCCAGGTCCTGGTGCGTGGCGGCGATGATGCGGACGTCGGCGCCGATGGACCGCGTGCCCCCCACCCGCTCGAACTGCCGCTCCTGGAGCACCCGGAGAATCTTGGACTGCATGGCGAGCGGCATGTCCCCGATCTCGTCGAGGAAGAGCGTGCCCTCGCGCGCCAGCTCGAAGCGCCCGGGCCTGGCGCGGATGGCTCCCGTGAACGCGCCCCGCTCGTGGCCGAACAGCTCGGACTCGAGGAGGCCCTCGGGGATGGCCGCGCAGTTGACAGGGATGAACGGCCCGTCTTTGCGGGGGCTGAGGCGGTGGATGGCCCGAGCCATCAGCTCCTTGCCCGTGCCGCTCTCGCCCTGGATCAGCACCGTGAGATCCGTGGGCGCCGCGCGCTGGGCCATGTCGAGGACGCGCTTGAGCGCCTCGCTCTTGCCGATCAGGTCCTCGAAGCCGCCCGCCGCCTGCCCTTCCCGGAGGGCCCGCACCTGCATCTGCAGGCGTCGCCGGTCGAGGGCGCGGGCGACCACGACCTGGAACTCGGCCATCTTGAGGGGCTTGGTGAAGAAGTCGTAGGCTCCGCGCGTGATCGCGTTGATGGCGATCTGCCGCGTGCCGTGGGCCGTCATCACGATGATGGGCGTCTCCGGGGCGAGATCACGGACGCGCGGAATGGCGTCGAGACCGTCCATGTCGGGAAGCCGGACGTCCAGCAAGATGAGATCGTACTGGGCGGCCTTGAGCTTGTCGAGGAGCGCGCCGGCCGTGGGCGCCACCTCGGCCTCATAGCCCTGACGCACCAGCGCCTCGCGGATCACGAACGCGAGGTCTTCGTCGTCCTCCGTGATCAGGATCTTCTCGCTCACGGCTTCGCCCCCACGGTCATCACGGGCGCGCTGGTGGGGAGCTCCACGACGAAGCTGGTCTCCGACTTGCCGTCGCTCTCCACGATGAGGGTGCCGCGGTGCGCCTCCACGATCTGCCGCGCGATGGGCAACCCCAATCCAGTCCCCCGTGCCTTCGTCGTGAAAAACGGCTGGAAGATGCGCTCGTGAAGCTCGGCCGGGATGCCGGCGCCGGAGTTCCAGACGAGGACGCGGACGTAGTCGCCCCCACGCGGCTCGACGCGGACACGGACCGTTCCTCCCTCGGGCGCGGCCTCCAGCGCGTTCTGGATGAGGTTGGTGAAGACCTCGGACAGGTGGAACGGGTCGCCCCACACTGGCGGCACCGCGTCGGAGTCCACCCGCTCGAGGAGCAGCCGGGGATCGGGCGGCAGCATCCGTACCAGCTCCCCGAGCGTTTCCGGCAACGACATGGCCTGCCACGTGCCGGGCTCGGGCTGGGCCAGGGTGAGCAGGTTCTCCACGAGGCGATTCTGGCGGTCCACCCCGAGGAGCACCCGGTCGATGTACTGGCGGCGGTTGTCGCCCGGGGGCAGGTCGGCCTGGAGCAATTCGAGAAGCCCGCGGATGGTGGCGAGAGGCGTCCGGATCTCGTGCGCGATGCGGGCGGCCATGCCGCCCAGGAAGGCCAGCTGGTCCGCGCGGCGGATCTGCTCGCGGATGCGCCGCTTCTCGGAGGCATCGCGGACGACGAGGACCTGGGCGGTGGCCGCCCGTCCCCAGTCGCGCCGCTGGGCCGTGATCTCGAGCAGCAGAGCATGCCCTTTGGCCGTGACGATGGGCACCTCGGTCTCGTGGACGGGATCGAGCCCCGCCGCCTCGTCCTCGAGGAGGCGGGCGAGCGGGTCATTGCCGGCCGATAGGGGAAGGGCCCCCGTCTCCGACAGGATAGGCTCACCCCGGTACGTCTCGAGGGACAGCCCGAGAAGCGCCTCGGCCGTGGTGTTAAAGGATACGAGGGTGGCCGAGGGCCCGAGGAGGAGCATGCCCTCGGGCAGCCGCGCCAGGATATCGCTGTCGCGGATGAACCGGTCCATGGAAAGGGTGAGCCGGCCGACGGCCGCGTCGAGCACGCCCAGCTCGTCCCGCACCGTGGTCGGCTTCCTGCGCACACCCAGCTCCTCGTCGACACGCGGCGACAGCGCCTCCGCCTTCTCGACGATGCCCCGGATGCGGCCGGCCAGGTTCAGGCCGACGATGAGGCCGCCGATGGCGGCGAGGGCGCCGGCCACTCCGGAGCCCGTGAAGAGGAGCACGGTGAGCTGGCGGGTCTGGGGGCCCGAGAGCTCCGCCGCGAAGGGACGGGCGAGGTAGAGCATGAAGAGGCTGCTCGCTGCCGCCGCCGCCGCCATGAGCAGCGAGAACACCACGTAGAGCCGGAGCGACACGCGGTACGAAGGGCTCGCCGGACTCGTCATGGGTCGGCAGCGCCGCTACCTGACTCCGCCTTTCATGGCCTGCCCGAGATTGAAGATCGGCAGATACAGGGCAAAGATCACGCCCCCCGCGATGCCGCCCATGATCACGATCATGATCGGCTCGATGAGAGAGGAGAGCGTGGCCACGGACTGGTCCACCTGCTGCTCGTAGTAGGCGGCGGCCTTGGCGAGCATGCCGGGGAGGGTGCCGCTCTCCTCGCCCGTGGACACGAGCTGGGTGACCATGCTCGGGAAGTGGCCCGTCTGGCGCAGCGTCTCCGCGATGGTGCCGCCGTCGCGCATGCGCTGGGTGGCGTCCGTCAAGGCTTGCTCGATCACCGAGTTGCCCGCGACCTTGGACACGGTCTCCATGGCTTCGATGAGCGGGATGCCCGCGTTGAGCAGCACGCTCAAGGTCCGGCAGGTGCGGGCCAGGATGGACTTGCGGATGAGGCTGCCGGAGAGGGGCATCTTGAGCTTGCAGGTATCGAAGAAGCGGCGACCTCCATGGGTCTGGTACAACGCGAAGAGGAGGGCGGCGAGGACGAGGACGCCGAGGATGACGAGGAGCAACCAGTTCCGCATGATGGTGCTGATCTGGATGAGGATGCGGGTGGGTAGTGGCAACAGGGCCCCCGCCTTCGAATACACGCTCTCGAAGACGGGCACGATCTTGATGATCATGAAGATGACGATGAGGGTGGCCACGGTCAGGATCACCGCGGGGTAGGCGATGGCGCCCTTGACCTTGCGACGGATGGCGTCCGTCTTCTCCAGGTAGGTGGTGAGCGTGTCGAGCACCACGGGGAGAGAGCCCGACACCTCGCCCGCGCGCACGATGGAGACGTACAGGCGGTTGAAGACGTGGGGGTGCTGGGAGAGGGAGTCGGCGAAGGTCGCCCCCGCCGTGATGTCGTCCCGCACTCGCTCGAGAACCTTGCTGAAGACCTTGTGGGTCGACTCGGCGGCGAGGGCGGTGAGGATGCGGACGAGGTGGAGGCCGCCGCCCAGCATGGCCGCGAGCTGTCCGGTGAAGAGCAGGATGATGCTGAGGCTGACGCCGCTGGACATCCGCTTGAAGGACTCGCGGAAGCCTTCGACCACTGACTCCATCCCGCTTCCGTTCATGGCGGCCCGGGCCCCCGCTGTCTCGCGGAGGGACAGCACCACCTGTCCCCGCTCGCGGAAGCGGTTGATGAGCTCGGCCTGCTCGGTCGCCTCCGCGGTGCCCCGGCTCACCGCGCCCTTGCGATCGGCGATCTCGTACTGGAAGACGGGCATGGCCTAGTCCAGGTCCGTGGCCACGGTGAGGACTTCCTCCAGGCTCGTCAGGCCGCGCGCCGCCTGGCGGAAGCCGCACTTGCGAAGGGTGACCATCCCCGATCCCATCGCGTAGCGCTGGATCTTGTCGCCATCGGCGCCGTCGATGAGCATGCGGCGGACCTCGGAGTCGATGGCAAACACCTCGTAGAGGGCCATCCGGCCCGCATAGCCGACGTTTCGGCAGCTCTTGCAGCCGCGGCCGCGATAGAGCACATCGGGCCCGGGATCCGGCGCGAAGAGGGCGAGCTCGTCCGCGCTCGGCCGGTACGGCTCCTTGCAGTCCTTGCAGATCTTGCGCACCAGGCGCTGGGCGGCTGCGACGTTGACGGCGGAGGCGACGAGAAACGGCTCCACGCCGATGTTGACGAGCCGGATCAGGGTGGACACGGCGTCATTGGTGTGCAAGGTCGAGAGCACGAGATGGCCGGTGAGGGCCGCCTTGACGGCGATCTGCGCCGTCTCCTGGTCGCGGATCTCGCCGACCATGATGATGTCGGGGTCCTGGCGGAGAATCGAGCGCAGCGAGCGCGCGAAGTCGAAGCCGATCTCGCTCTTCACCTGCACCTGCTGGATGCCGGGCTGACGATACTCGACGGGGTCCTCGACGGTGACGATATTCTTGCGGGGCGACTTGATGAACTTGAGCGCGGTGTGGAGGGTGGTGGACTTGCCGCTGCCCGTGGGACCGGTGATGAGCACCATGCCCCAGGGACGCCGCACGCCCTTCAGGAACACCTCGAGCTGCTCCTGCTCGAAGCCGAGGTTCTCGATGCTGTAGCGCTCCACCACCGCCGCTTTCTCGAGGAGCCGGAGCACGACCTTCTCGCCATAGAGGGTGGGGAGGGTGGAGACGCGGAAGTCGAACTCCTGCCCGTGGATGCGGGAGGAGAAGCTCCCGTCCTGAGGCAGGCGCCGCTCGGCGATGTCGAGCCGGGAGATGATCTTGATGCGGGAGACCACGGCGAGGTGGAGCTGGCGCGGGATCTCGAGGAGATCGAAGAGGAGACCGTCGATGCGGTACCGGACGCGCGTGCGGTCGTCGTGGGGCTCCACGTGGATATCGGAGGCGCCGTCGAGGGCCGCGCGGCCCAGGAGGTAGTTGACCACGCGCACCACGGGCGGGTCGTCGGCCTGCGTCTGCAGCTGCTTGATGTCGACCACGCCCTCGGCCGCGCTCGCGACGGGACCGACGTTGAGGCCGAGGTCGACCTTGAGAGCGTCGTCGAGGCCCTCGGAGGTCACGACCTGGGTGACCTTGCGGTACGTCTTCTCGATCGCTTCCTGGATGGCGCTGGCCGGCCCGATGCGGAAATCGACCTCGAGGCCGGTGGCGCGCCGGAGGTCGTCCATGGCCATGACGTTCAGCGGGTCGGCAGTGGCGACGATGAGCCGCCGGCCCGAGCGCTCCGCCGCGATCACCCCGTACTGCCGGGCCACTTCTTCGGACACG
>QHSC01000230.1 GCA_003220345.1 Candidatus Rokuibacteriota bacterium
TTCATCCGGGGCCTCCCTGTGGGCAGGGGAAGAAAAGGACGCGAATAGGAGGACAGGAGCGTCCTTCACCCCCTCGTGAGCGAATCGCTGGTGGCGCACTTGTATCGCCCCCGGGCAGGCCTTGTCAAGCTCACCTGGCCCGGGGCCTCGCGTCGAGCCGGAGGCAGCCCCGATCCGGCGCGGAGCGGGCGATCTCCTCGTCGAGGAGGCCCGCCCCCCGGAGCGCGCGGGCGGCCTCGATGTGTCGCAAGTTCCACTCGT
>QHSC01000231.1 GCA_003220345.1 Candidatus Rokuibacteriota bacterium
TTCCACCAGGCGAGCACGGCCAGAGCGCCCAGGCCGAGGCCGGCGGCGCGACGCAGGAGGGGCGGGAGCGCGATCCGGCCCCGCAGCTCGACGGCCAGAAGAACGAGAAGGAGAGCCAGCACCACCATGTAGACCTGGGCATAGAGCCGCGCCGTCGTGAAGCCGTAGGCCGCCTCGTAGAGCAGGACGCGGCGGAAGGCGGAGACCAGGAGCAGCACCGTCTCGGCCACGAGCAGCAGCGAGATCGCGCGCGCGGCGCGCTCGAAGGCGCCCGCCGAGCCCCATCGATCGAGGGCCAGGATCAGGATGATGCAGATGGTGGCGGCCGTCGAGAGCTCGCCGAAGCCGCGCCGGGCATGCTCCGCGTAGCTCGTGCCGCTGCCCACGATGGCCGCGGGATCGCCATAGAGGTAGGAGAGCTGCAGGAGAAGGAAGAGGCCGAAGAGTCCCGCCACGGAGGCCAGCACGATGAGCCGCTCCAGGCCGCCCACTCGAGCCGCCGAGGGCTGGATTGGCCGGGGAGTGCGCGGGACGGCACCCTCGCGGAGAGTCACGCCGCCCGCCCCGAGGGCGCCCGCGAGGAGCGCGCCGAAGAAGACGAGGCGGGGAATGAAATCGACGCGCTCGATCAGCTCCAGCACCGTATCGCGCGCCCGGGCCAGGATGGGATCGGCGCCGGCCAGGAGGAGGGCGAGCACCGTGATGACGGGCAGCGCCATGGCCGCGCCGCGGACGGCGGGACGATGCCGCGGCCCCGCGAGCGAGCCCAGCAGCTCGATGCTTCTCCGGGCGGCCTCGAAGAGGGCAAGAGCGCCCGCGACCACCGGGGCGCCCGCGACGAAAGGCAGGTCGAGCCATCCCGTGGTCGGATCGCGTGCCACGAGCATGGCAAGGGCGAGCAGGGTCAGGGCGCACAGGGCAATGAGAGCGTGGAAGACGGGGTCGGCGGTGAGCGCGGCTCCCGTCCCGAGGGCGCAGGCCAGCGCGAGCGTGGCGGCGAGTGGCGCCGAGACCCGGCCCGCTCCGAGCCAGGCGGAGAGCCCGAGGCTTGCCGCGGACAGCGTCATCCACAGCGACCAGTTGAGGCCGATCGAGGCATCGAAGAGCACCCAGGTCCCGAAGCCGGCGACGGCCATGGACGAGAGCCAGAGGGTGGCAAGGGCGGTCATGGTCATCTGCTCCTCGTGGACGGTGTAGAAACCGCAAGGGGGAGCGCGCCGAAGCGCCGGTCGCGCGCGTGGAAGTCGTCGAGGGCCGCGGCCAGATCGGCGGGGGCGAAGTCCGGCCACATGCGCGCCACGAACCGGAGCTCGGCATAGGCGCTTTCCCAGAGGAGGAAATCGCTCAGGCGCTGCTCGCCTCCCGCGCGGATGAGCAGGTCGACGTCGGGCGCGCCGGCCCCGCCGTAGGCCTGGCCGAGGCGCGCGGCGAATGTCTCGCTCGGCACGGATCCGGAGACTCTCCGGCGCGCGGCGCGCAGAATCATGTCGCGTGCCGAGTAGTCCACGGCGAGACGGAGATGGAGGCCGCGCGCGCCCGCCGTCTCGTTCTCGGCGCGGGTGGCCGCGGCCCGGAGCGGGAGGGGGAGGCGGTCGCGGCGCCCGATGAGCGAGAGGCGGACATCATGCGTGGCCAGCGCGGCAGCCTCTCGTCGCAGGAACGAGCCCAGGAGCGCCATGAGCCCATCCACTTCCGGGCGCGGCCGCTTCCAGTTGTCGGACGAGAAGGCGAAGAGGGTGAGGGTGCCGATCCCGAGGCCGGGCGCGGCTTCCACGATCCGGCGGGCGGCGCGGACCCCGCGGCGGTGCCCGGCCAGGCGAGGCAGGCCGCGGGCCTCCGCCCACCGGCCGTTGCCGTCCATGACGATGGCCACGTGGAGCCGGCGCGACGTTTCCTGATCAAAAGAACTTTGCATCATGAAGTGTCACCTCAAAAAAAGGGGTGGTCAGTGCCCGAGCGTGCTGCGCGTGGCCCGGATGAGCGCTTCCATGTGGTTGAGGTACCGCGCGAGCTCCCGGCGGCCCAGGGGAGCCAGCCGGTACTCCGTCCGCGGCCGCCGGCCTTCGAAGCTCTTGGTGCAGGTGACGTGCTGGGCATCCTCGAGCTTGCGGCAATGGACGGAGAGGTTGCCGTCGGTCGTTTTGAGGAGCGCCTTGAGCTCGTTGAACGTGAGCGAGTCGGTCGCGGCGAGCGCGCTCACGATGCCCAGGCGCAGCCGGTGATGAATCACGCTCTCGGGCGCGAGATCGGTCCGGCGCGCGCCCGGGCGCCGCTCCGCAGGCGCCGCCTCGTGCGGCTTGGCGCGGGGCCGACGCGCCGCGCCCGCCTCAGCCACCGTACTGCCTCGCGATCAGGGCACCGAAGACCAGGTGAAGGCCGCCGAAGCCGGCCACGAGCAAGAGATCGCCCCATCCGGCGGGACCGAGCAAGGCGCAGGCGCCGAGGGTCATGAACCCCACGCCCATGACGGGCACCACGCGCACCGAGAAAGCCCCGCCGGCCACGACGCCCGCGCCGTAGACGAGAAGCCAGAGCCCCGGCAGGAGACTCCACAGGCCGGCGCGAGCGAGCACGACGGTCAGGAGTCCGCCCGCGATCATGGCGGGAGCCAGACAGAGCCCGAACTTTCTCGCCGGGCCCGAGGCCAGGGGCAGCCCCGCCGCGCGGCTCTTGCGCGCGGTGGCGAGGGCGGCGAGGGGCACCGAGACGCCGGCGAGGGCGATCCAGAGGAGCAGCCAGCGCTCGCGCGTCCGCGCGAGCGACGCGAGGGTGCCGACGACAACGGCAAGGAGACCCACGCCCATCAGGGCCCAGCCGGAAAAGGTCGTGACCGAGGCCTGCTCCATGGTCTCGCGGATGAAGCGGAGGTCCGCCAGAGCACGGTCGTGGAGCGCCGCGGTCGAAGACGCAGGCATGGGTCGGTCACCCGGCATGGTCCAGGGATAGCCGGTCTGGCTAGGCGATGTCAAGTACTTTGTTACTCAGAGCCTCAGGCCCGGGCGAGAGGATCGCCTCGCCCCATTCCCCCTTCGCGCTTGGCGTGGCGGGGCCTGTTCGGCTAGTCTCACCGGGCATGAGCGCACATCGCCCACGGTGGCTGTCCCGCCGGCAGCTCTCGCGGTGCGCAGGCGTCTTGCTCCTCTTCTTCGTGGCAGCCGGCCCCGCCCTCCCGGCCGAGCGCCTCGGTGAGGCGGCGCGCGACGAGCCGGTGATCCAGCTCCCCCCGGTTCAGGTAACGGCGCCCGCGCCCCTGCCGGAGACGCTGCCCCGACACTGGGTGCCCGGAGCGGTGGACATCCTAGATCGGACCGAGATCGGGCCGCCACGACGATCGGTCCTCCCGGACGTTCTCGAGCACCTGCCGGGTGTGAGTCTCCAGAACGAGCAGGGGAACCCCTTCCAGCCCACCCTGACGCTCCGCGGGTTCGTCGTGTCGCCGGTGACGGGCCTGCCCCAGGGCGTGAGCGTCTTCCTCGACGGCGTGCGGCTCAACGAGCCCACGGCCGAGGAGGTCAACTTCGACCTGATTCCTCTGGAGGCCGTGGACCGCATCGAGGTCATCCGGGGTCCCTCTGTCCTCTTCGGTCGCAACACGCTGGGGGCGGCCATCAGCCTGACCACGCGCCGCGGAGAAGAGCGCCGCGAGATCGGCACCGAAGTCTCCGGCGGCAGCTTCGGGCGACTCAACACGCGCCTCTTGCTGAGCGGGGAAGCCCGTCCGTTCGACTACTACCTCTCGCTGACGGGAATCCGCGAGGACGGCTACCGGGACGACACGGAGAGCCGATTGGCGCGCGCCTTTGCCAAGGTCGGCGTCCGCGCGGCCGGGCTCGACGCGACCCTCTCGTACCAGTACGGCAACAACCGCATCAAGCAGGCGGGATCGCTTCCCCAGAGCGAGCTGGGGCGCGACCGGCGCGCCAACTTCACAGCCGGCGACTTCTTCGCTCCCGAGCTGCATCTCGCCATCCTCAACGTCAGCTATCCGGTCGGGGAGAGCGTGACCGTGGAGGGGCACGCCTTCGTTCGCGCCCTCTCCACGGAGCAGTTCAACGTCAACCTGATCGCCGCCAACACGCGACTGCTCAACTCCACCGTTTCGACGGGCGGCCGGCTGCAGGCGAGCCATCGGGACACCGTGCTCGGCCAAGACAACGTCATGATCCTCGGGGCGGAGTACGCGCGGACACGGGTGACCAGCCGGACTCTCGAGGAGATCGGGGGCGCCGAGTCCCTGGAGGCGAACCTCGCCGACCACCAAGCGGCCGCGGGGCTCTACGCGCAGGACACCCTGGTGATGGCGCGCGGCTTCGCCGGCCCGCGCTCGAGCCTCGTCTTGACCGTCGCCGCTCGCTGGGACTATCTCCGCCACGAGATCGACGACCGGCTCGGTGGACCGAGCGGAGGCGTCCATGACTTCAGCCGGCTCAACCCGCGGGCCGGGATCAACGTGAATCCGAGCGAACGCCTCGGATTCTTCGCGAGCTACTCGGAGGGATTCCGCGCGCCGGCCTTTCTCGAGCTGACCTGCGCGGGGCCGGGAGCCGTCTGCCCGGGGCTTCAGGTAGGGGTGGCCCCGGATCCGCCCCTCAAGGCGGTGACGGCGCGGAACTACGAGGTGGGTATGGACGCTCACCCGTTCACGTGGCTCGATGTTCACGCGACGGTCTACCGGACCGACGTCAGCGACGACATCTTCTCCGTCTCACCGACCGGCACCACGGGGGTCTTCTTCCAGAACGTGGGTCAGACGCGCCGCGAGGGCGTGGAGGTCGGGGTCCGGGGTCGGACGGGCGCCGTGCTCGAGGGCTACGTCAACTACGCGTACACGCGCGCAACCTTCCAGGAGTCGATCGACCTGGCCACGCCGCTTCCCCCGGGGGGGCAATTCGTGGCTGCGGGCAACTCGCTCCCCCTCGTCCCGCGTCATCGCCTCAACGCGGGTCTGGCCTATCGGCCCTGGCCCTGGCTCACGCTCTCCACGGAGGCGAGCTATGTCGGCTCGCAGTTCTTCCGAGGAGACGAGGCCAACCGTCAGCGGCCCCTGCCGGCCTATTGGGTGCTAAATGGCGGTCTCTCGGCGCGCCGGGGCGGCTTCGAGGCGTTCATCCGCGTCAACAACATCCTCGACAACCGGTACGAGACCTTCGGGACCTTCGCTCCGAATGGCCACCTGGCCGGCAATCCGGTCGAGCGCTTCCTCACTCCGGCCTCCCCGATCAGTGTCCTGGCCGGCCTCCGGTACGAATACTAGATCCGCCTTGACAACTTGCATGGCTACGTCGTAATTAGCCCTAACAGGATCGCGCTTTCCACGGGATTCGCGCCGCGGGAGGCTCTGCTCTACGCATTGCGTCACGACTTCACGGTTCGCTCTCGGCCCTTTTCCTTCTAGGAGGTTATTGCGATGAGTGATCTGCAGCCCGCTCCGACGGTCCAGGGTTCAGTCAGCCGCCGTCGCTTCCTCAAGGTCACGGGCGGAGCCGTGGCGGGGAGCTCGCTCCTGACCATGCTCGACGCGCGCCAGGCGCCCGCGCAGCTCCGCGGCACCACGCTGCGCATTCTCACGTGGAGCCATTTCATCCCCGCCTACGACGTGTGGTTCGACAAGTTCTCCGCCGAATGGGGTGAGAAGAACGGCGTCAAGGTGCGCGTGGACCACATCCCGCACCTGGAGATCCCCGCGCGGATGGCCGCCGAGTTCGCGGCGGGGGCGGGTCACGACATCATCCTCAACAACTCGACCATCCTCGCCCGGCTCTACTACAAGACGCTGCTCGACCTCACGGATGTCTACGATGGGCTGGGCAAGAAGTACGGGGGATGGATCCCCGCCGCCAAGTCGCCCATCGAAGTCGAGGGCCGGATCTACGGCATCCCCATGTACTACATCCTGCTTCCCATGCTCTGGCGGAAGGACCTCTTCGAGGCAAACGGTCTGAAGCCGCCCGACACCTGGGAGCTGGCGCGGGTGGCGGCGCGAACGCTCAAGCCCAAGGGCAGCCCCACCGGCATGGCGTTCTCCCATTGCAACGACGCGAACCTCAACTGGCGATCGCTGATGTTCAGCTTCGGAGCGACGGAGACCGATGCCTCGGGTGATCATCCCACGATCGACTCGAAGGAGATGCGCGAGGCGCTCCGCTTCGCCAAGGCGCTGTTCGACGAGGGCATGACGCCGGAAGTCTTCTCCTGGGACGACGCCTCGGACAACCGCTTCCTCGCCTCCGGCATCGCAAGCTGGATCCACGACGCCATCTCGGCCTACCGGACGACCGAGTCCACGAACCCGCCCGTCTTCAAGAACACCTTCGTCGGCATGGAGCCGGCCGGGCCGGGCGGCAAGCGCGTGAGCGTCTCTGCGCCGATCGTCTTCCTCGCGTGGAAGTTCGGGAAGAACCCGCAGGCGACCAAGGAGTATCTCACCTACCTCGTCGACAACGACAAGGAAGGCATGATCCAGAGCACGGGGTACAACATGCCCTTCCTCAACGACAGCGCCAAGAAGCCGATGCCGATCATCGGCGCGGATCCGAAGCTGCAGGTCCTCCAGGACTTCCCGAAGATCGTCGCGTTCTTCGGGTATCCGGGACCCTACACTCCCCAGATCCAGGAAGTCGCCCTCCAGTTCGTCCTCCCCGACATCTTCACGCGGGTCGCGCGCGGGACGTCGGTCGACGACGCGGTGAAGTGGGGGGTCGGCGAGTACCGCCGGATCTTCGCCAAGCACAAGCGCGCATGACGGTACTGGGTGACGGCGCGGGGTCGACGACTCGCGCCGCCACCCAACCGGCCGCGCGGGGTCGCAGCACCCGCGCGTGGTGGCACACGAACACCGGTCGTCGCCTGACGTTCGGCTACCTGCTGCTGGCCCCCGCCGCCCTCTACGTCCTGCTCCTCGTCGGCATCCCCTTCCTGTTTTCGCTCTACCTCGCCTTGAGCGATGCCAGCGTCGGTGACCAGGTGTCGAGGTTCGTCGGCCTCGGCAACTTCCACGCCGCCTGGGAGATGGACACCTTCCGGGACGCCCTCCGCAACAGCATCGTGTTCCTGGTGGTCGCGGCCATCTTCAAGAGCGTGCTGGGCACGAGCCTCGCCTTCCTCCTGCTCCAGAACTTCAAGGGGAAGAAGCTGGTGCGCGCGCTCGTCGTCATCCCGTTCACGCTACCCATCACGGTCAGCGTGCTCTCCTGGAAGTGGATGTACGACTCGCAGTTCAGCGTGATCAACTGGTTCCTGCACAAGGCGGGGCTCATCGGCGGCTACGGCTCGGAGAGCTGGCCCATCTGGCTCGGCCAGCCGCATCTCGCCCTCCTCGCCTGCATCGGCGTCAACGTCTGGCGGTCCTTTCCCTTCTCGGCGATCGTTCTCCTCGCGGGGTTCACCTCGGTTCCGACGGAGGTGCTCGACGCCGCCAGGGTTGACGGCTGCTCCTTTTTCCAGCGATTCCGCCACATCGTCACGCCGATGATCTTCCCGATCCTCATCATCGGCTTCCTGTTCGACACCGTGTTCACGCTGTCCGACCTGAGCGTGGTGTACGTCCTGACCCAGGGCGGTCCCGGCAGCGCGACCATGATCCTGCCAATGCTCGCCTACCAGATCGGCATCCAGGCGGGCAGCCTCGGCCGGGGCTCGGCGATCGCGCTCATGCTGGTGCCGCTCCTCTTCCCCGCACTCTTCCTGATGCTTCGGAACCTGAAGCGGAGAGACTAGTGACGACCGCGGCCGTGCCCCGCACGCATCGGCAGAAGGAGATCCGGCGCCACCTGCTGCTCTACGCGGGCATGACGCCGTTCCTCTTCATCGCCGTCTTTCCCATCTACTGGATGCTGATCACGGCGTTCAAGCAGGAGCCCGACCTCTACCGGATGGGTAACATCCCCTTCTGGTTCAACCTGCCGCCGACGCTGAAGAACTTCGAGACCCTCTTTTACCAGACGAACTACGGCTACTGGATCGTCAATACTCTGACGATCTCCGCGTGGGTCGCGCTCATCACGCTCGTGACGGCCGTGCCGGCCGGGTACGCCCTCGCCCGGCTCAAGCTGCCCGGCGCGGAGAACATCGGGATCGCCATCTTCATGACGTACCTCGTGCCGGGGATCATCCTGTTTCTCCCGCTCTCGCGGGTGGTAGCCTCGCTCGGTCTGCAGGATTCCTGGTGGGCGCTCGTGGTCGTCTACCCCACCTTCACCATTCCCTTCTGCACCTGGCTCATGATGGGCTTTTTCAAGACGGTGCCGATGGAGATGGAGGAGGCGGCGCGCGTCGACGGCTGCGGCCAGCTCAGCGCGCTCGTTCGCGTGGTCCTCCCGGTCAGCCTGCCCGGCGTCCTCACGTCGGTGATCTTTGCCTTCACGCTCTCGATGCAGGACTTTCTGTACGGGCTCGCATTCGTCGCTCCGGGCGACCAGAAGCCGGTCCCGGTGGGCGTGCCGACGGAGCTGATCCGGGGGGACGTCTTCTTTTGGGGGTCGATCATGGCGGCGGCCCTGCTCGTGGGACTGCCGGTGGCGATCCTCTACAACTTCTTCCTGGACAAGTTCATCCAGGGCATCACGGGCGGGGTCGGGAAGTAGGCGGGGCCGGTGCCGGCCCCGCCTCGCGCGGCAATGTGTGTCTAGTCGTCCTTGGCTTGTTTCTGGATCGGATCGGGGCGACCGGGGTAGCCGAGATGGATCATCAGGTACTTGACGGGCTTCGGCGAGCTGTTCATGTGGTTGTGCCACCACCCGCCGTTGTCCATGAAGGACTGTCCCGCGGCGTGGTACTGAACCCCCTGGGTGCCCACCGGACCGGCCTCGTAGTCGGTGACGAGGACGCCCTCGAGGACGTAGATGTACGTCGGCACCCGAAACTGCTGCTTCCCGGTTTGGCCGCCCGGCTCCAGCTCTACCGTCGCTCCCGTGAGGAGAAGCGGCGTGGTCACGGTGGCGGAGAATCCACCGAGCGAGGAGACCAGTCCCGTGACCTTGACTCCCTTCGGCTCCGGCGGTGGCTTCTGCGCCTGAGCTTCCGCGGAGAGGCTCGTCAGGCCGACGATGAGCAGGCCGGCTGCGGCAACGATGGAAACCCTATTGATCATCGGTGCGCTCCCCAGGTGAACATGTGAGCTGCAGATTGCCCGTTCAGGCCAACTTGCCGCGTCCCGTCCACGCTCCCGCGTCTCTCGCACTCGGAACGCCGCCAGGCTACGCGGAGGCTAGCAGAGGCATTTCGCGCATGTCAAGGCTCACGTGCCGAGGGCGCGCCAGGGTCTGGAGCGCATGGCTCATCTTCGCCGGACTCGGCGGGCTGCTGGCCGCGAGCCCCCGGACCGCGGGAACCGCCGAGGTGTCGCCGGGGTCACGAGTCGAGGTCGTGGTCACGGGGATTCCACGACCGATACAGCTCGCTCGCGACGGCGACGGGATGCTGGTGGTACTCGGCCAGGGGTGGCGGGGAGACGCCGCCGCGGAGCTCTACCGCATCGACGTGCGCGGCGCCCTCCCCGTGAACGCCGCGCGGGCGCCCCGGGTGGTGATTCCCTTCGCCACGGAGCCGCGGAAGACGGCGCTGGGAAGCCTCGCGGTGGATCCGCGCAGCGGGGATCTCTTCCTCGGCGAGGAGAACGGCAATCGCATCTATCGACTCGGGTCGAACCAGCATCTGCGGCCCGTGGCGGTGGGGCTGAACCATCTCCTCGGGGGGAGCACCATGGCCCTCGACCGCCTCGGGCGGTTGATCTTCATCGACTATGCGAGCCCCGAGACCCATCTCCGGGCGGAATCGCCGTTGCCGCCGTCGCTCAGCTGGCTCACGGAAGAAGGATACCGGGGTCCTGTGGTCTTTCGGGTCGACGTCCACGAGGATCGGCCACTCCCGCGCCGCGCCGATCTTCTCCTACCGATCTTCCCGCGCAACGGAAAGATCGGGACTGACCGGGAGCCCCTGTGGCGGCTCATCGGCGTGACGGCAACCGGCGAGGACCTCGTCTTCCTGAGCGCCATCGGCGAAGTGTTCCGGCTCGGATCTGACGGCGAGCTTCGCCTCATGGCCCGCCTCCCCGCCGGCCACTATCACCGGACGAACCTTGCCACGGGGTCTGACGGGAGCGTGTTCGTGTGTGGCGGATTCCATATCCGCCAGATCTTCCGGATCTCGCCGGCGGGCGAGGTCACCATCGTGGCCAGCGAGCTGGGCGATCCGGGCGGCATCGTGATCGACGACACGGGCGCCCTCTACGTCGCCGAGACGGCGCTCCACCGAATCATCCGCATTACTCCCGCCGGGCGGCGATAGGCCGGCTCTAGGAGCCTTCGATCATCGAGGCGGTGAGGCCGCGCACGTAGCCTCGGGCGAAGAGCGCGGAGATCAGAACCACGGGAATGGCCAGGAGGTTGATCCCGGCCACCGCGGCCAGCTCGTCGAGGGCGACTTCGACGGTGCCGAGGCCGGCGGGGATCGTTTGATTCTCCGGGCTCAGCAGGAACACGGAGGCGATCATGAAATCGCTCGCGATGGTGCCGAGCGTGAAGATGCCGGCGGCGACGAGGACCGGGCGGCTCATGGGCAGGATGATCCGGAAAAAGGCCGTGGCTCGGCTCGCCCCTTCGATGAGGGCCGCCTCCTCGATCTCCCGGGAGAGGTTGTGGAAGTAGGCGGAAAGGATCCAGATGCAGAAGGGGAGGGCCATGGTGGGGTAGATGAGGAGCAGGGCGAGGAGGTTGTCGTCGAGCCCGAGCCTGTTCACGACCTGGTAGAGGGGAACGAAGAGGATGGTCTGGGGAATGACATAGGTGGCGAAGATGACGCGCCGCCACCACCGGAAGCCGGGAGGGCGGAGCCGGCCGAGAGCATAGGCGGCGGCCACGCTCACCACCAGGGTAAGGGAGACCGTGCCGGCGAAGACGACGAGCGTGTTCTCGAGCCAGTCCAGGAAGGGATAGGAGCGGCGGAGCACGGAGCCCACGAAGCCACGGGGCTCGCCCTTCCGCTCGAACAGCTCCTCGAAGTTCTCCAGGGTCGGATGCATGACGATGAGCGGGTTCCCAAAGATGTCCTCCTGGGCGGTCTTCAGCGATTGCACCACCATGAAGTAGATCGGGAAGACGCAGTAGACGGTGGCGAGCAGGATCAGGCTCAGGCGACCTAGCTTGGCCCACCACGGCCTGGGGTTCACGCAGGCTCTCCGTCCGGACCGTCGAAGAGCCTGAACAGCACGAGGAGGGCGCCCAACAGGAAGGGGACGAGCATGAGCGACAGGGCCGAGGCGGGCCCGAACTGGCCGGCCTTGATGGCGAGCCAGT
>QHSC01000121.1 GCA_003220345.1 Candidatus Rokuibacteriota bacterium
TCGGGACGGGCGTCATCAAGGTCACTCCGGGCCACGATCCCATCGACTTCGAGATCGGACGGCGTCACAACCTGCCCACGCGCACGGTCATCGGCTTCGACGGGCGGATGACCGCGGAGGCGGGCAAGTACGCGGGGCTCGATCGCTTCGAGGCCCGCAAGCGCATCGTCGAGGACATGCAGCAACTCGGGCTCATCGAGCGCATCGAGCCCTACCGCCACGCTGTCGGCCTCTGCTACCGCAGCAAGACGGTGGTGGAGCCGTTGATCTCGCGGCAGTGGTACGTCAACGTCAAGCCCCTGGCCGAGGTCGCCACCAAAGCCGTGCGGGGTCGGCGCATCAAGATCCTGCCCCGTCACTGGGTCAAGACTTACTACCACTGGATGGACAATATCCGACCCTGGTGCATCTCGCGGCAACTGTGGTGGGGGCATCGGATTCCCGTTTGGTACTGTGACGCGGACGGCAGCGTGCACGTCTCTCGGACCGATCTGACGGAGTGCCCGAAATGCGGCGGCCCCCTGCGCCGGGATCCCGACGTGCTCGACACGTGGTTCTCGTCCGGGCTCTGGCCTTTCTCCACGCTGGGCTGGCCCGACGACACGCCCGACCTCCGGACGTTCTATCCCACCAATGTCCTCATCACGGGTCCCGACATTCTCAACATCTGGGTAGCAAAGATGGCCATGCTCGGGCTCCATTTCCTGGACGAGGTGCCGTTTCGCGACGTGTACCTGCACGCCATCGTCCGCGACGCCGAAGGCCAGAAGATGTCGAAGTCCAAGGGCAACGTGGCCGATCCCGTGGTGGTCATGGAGAAGTACGGGACGGACGCCTTCCGCTTCACCCTGGCCGCCCTCGCGGGCCTGGGGCGCGATATCCGGATCAGCGAGGAGCGGATCGAGGGCTACCGCAACTTCGCCAACAAGATCTGGAATGCCGCGCGCCTCGTGCTCACCAACCTCGAGGGCTATGATCCGGCCGCGGCCGCCCAGGGCAAGCCGTCCGTGGCGGATCGCTGGATAGGCAGCCGTCTGCACGCGACCACCGTCGCCGTCCGGAAGGGCCTCGATGCCTACCGCTTCAACGACGCGGGTTCCGCGCTGTACCAGTTTCTCTGGCACGAGTTCTGCGACTGGTATCTCGAGATCGCCAAGCGGAGCCTGTATCAGACGGAAGATCCGATCGCGCGGGCGGTGACCCAGCGCACGCTGATCGAGACGCTGGAGGCGACGCTGCGGCTGCTACACGCGTTCATGCCCTTCATCTCGGAAGAGATCTGGCAGCGGCTGCCCCACGAGGGTGAGTCGATCATGGTGGCGCCCTTTCCGAAGGCCGGGCGCAAGGGACGCGATGCGGCGGCCGAGCGCGAGATGGCGCCCGTCATCGCCGTGGTCAGCGCGATCCGGACCGTGCGGAGCGAAAGCCGGATCTCGCCCGCCGCCGAGCTCGAAGTGACGGTGCGGCCTTCGCCGGCGACGGCCAAGGCGCTCGAAGCGGCCGCCCCTCTCATCGGCGGCCTCGCGCGGGCCCGGGTGCGGATCGCACCCGGGGCCGAGCGGCCGCCCCTCTCGGCCCACGTCGTCGAGCCCGGAGTCGACGTGTTCGTGCACCTGCAAGGCGTGGTCGACGTGACAGCGGAGCGCACCCGTCTCGGCAAGGAGATCGACAAGGCGCGCAAGGAGATCGCCTTCCTCGAAGGCAAGCTGTCGCGACCGGACTTCGTGGAGCGGGCGCCCGCCGACGTGGTCGCCCGCGAGCGTGAGCGTCTCGGCGAGCAGCAGCAGATCGTGGCCAAGCTCACCCAAAGCCTGGCTGGCCTCGCGTGATCCAGGCCGCCGCGAAGCGCCTCGGTCACACCATCCATCGCTTCGCCGCGCTCGATTCCACGCAGGTCGAGGCCGCCCGGAGCGCCGCGGCCGGCGCCGCCGAGGGCACGGTGGTCACGACCGCCCATCAGAGCGCGGGCCGGGGACGGCGCGGGCGCGTCTGGCTCGACGCGCCCGGCGAGAGCCTCTTGATGTCGGTGATTCTCCGTCCGCCCATTGCCGCCGCCCTCGCCCCCCAGCTCTCCCTCGTCTCTGCCATCGCCGTCGTCGATGCTCTTCACGAGGTTGCCGGCATCCAGGGCGAGATCCGCTGGCCCAATGACGTGCTGCTGGACGGACGGAAGGTGTCGGGCATCCTGGCCGAGGCCCTGAGCGATGCCGCGGGCCGCCTCGCCCACGTGATCCTGGGCGTCGGTGTCAACGTCAACCAGCTCGTGTTTCCCGGAGAGCTGGGGCAGGGGGCGACCTCGCTCCGGCTCGCCACCGAGCGGCCGCACGAGGTGGCGGGGGTCCTGGCGGCCCTGCTGGACGCGCTCCAGGAGCGCTACGCGCGCTTCGTCGAGGGAGGCCTGAGCACGCTCCGGCCGACCTGGCTCGAGCGCGCGTGGAGCATAGGCCGCCGGGTGCATGCGGGCGACGGACGCGAGGGGCTGGCCGTGGATCTGGCCCCCGACGGCGCCCTCGTGATACGGCTGGACGACGGCGCGATGGTTCGCGTCGTCGCGGGCGAAGTCACCACGGAGGCTGACCGTGCTCCTGCTCATTGAGGTCGGCAACACCAACACGAAGATCGGCGTGTGCCAGGACTCCCGGCTCCTCGTATCCTGGCGCCTGACCACGCGCCGGGAGCAGACGGCCGACGAGTATGGGGTGTTCATCCGCACCATCCTGGCCACGCGAGGCATCACCCAGCAGGAGATCCGTGGCGTGGCCATCTCCAACGTGGTGCCCACCGTGCAGCAGACGCTCGAGGCCATGGTCGAAACGTATTTCGGCGGCAACCCGTTCACCGTCGAGCCCGGCATGAGCGATGTGCCGCTCCTCGTGGACGCGCCGCAGGAAGTGGGGGCCGATCGCCTCTGCGACATCGTGGGCGGCGTCACCCTCTATGGGGCCCCGCTGATCGTGGTGAATTTCGGCACGGCCACCACCTTCGATTGCGTCAACGGTCGGGGAGAGTTCATCGGGGGCGCCATCGCTCCGGGACTGGTCACCGCCTCCGAGGCATTGATCTCGCGCACGTCCCGCCTCTTCCGGGTCGAACTGCTCAAGCCGAAGGAGGCCATAGGCCGCAACACGGCGACCAATATCCAGTCGGGGCTCACCTACGGCTGGGCGGGCCTCGTCGACGGGCTCGTCGAGCGCATGCGGAGCGAGATGGGGGCGCCCGTCAAGGTCGTGGCGACGGGCGGACTCGCCGATCAGATGCGCGGAGTGGCGAAGAGCATCGACGTGGTCAATCCCGATCTCACGCTCGAAGGCTTGCGCGTGCTGTGGGAGCGCGCGAATCCCGCGGAGGGGGCGCGAGACGGCCGCCGGGGTTGACACTCCGCGCGCCCCCTCGTATACTCCCCTAAATACAGTAGGGCGCAGCCGATAGCTTTCTATATACGGTAGTTCTCCCATATACGGGGCCTGGCGGGGGACGACCCACCCGGGCCTGGAGAGGACGGCAGCGTATGGGCATGTGGGTGGGGCGCGGGCGCAAGGCCCGGGCGGCGTATGGCTTTGACGACATCGCGCTGGTCCCCGGATCGCTCACCATCAATCCCAACGAAGTCGACATCTCGTGGGAGCTCTGCGCCCGCCGCTTCCAGATCCCCATCATGGCCGCGGCCATGGACGGCGTGGTCAGCCCGAAGCTGGCCATCGAGATGGGCCGGCTCGGCGGCCTCGCCGTGCTCAACCTCGAGGGCATCTTCTCGCGCTACGAGAATCCGGACGAGGTGCTCGACCGGATCACCTCGGCCAGCCTCGAAGAGGCGACCAAGATCATCCAGGGCATCTACGGCGAGCCCATCAAGGAAGAGCTGATCCACAAGCGCGTGTCGGAGATCAAGAAGGGCGGCGGGCCCGTGGTCGTCTCCTCCATCCCGCAGCGGGCCGAGCGCTTCGCCAAGATCGCCGAGGAGGCGGGCGCGGACTTCTTCGTCGTCCAGTCCACGGTGACCACGGCCCGCCACATCGCCACCGAGTACAAGCCGATGGATCTCCGTCAGCTCAAGAAGCACCTGTCCATCCCGCTCATTGTCGGCAACGTGGTCACCTACGAGGCCTGCCTCGAGCTGATGGAATGCGGGGTGGACGCCCTCCTCATCGGGGTGGGCCCCGGCGCCGCCTGCACGAGCCGCGAGGTCCTGGGCCTCGGCGTGCCCCAGGTGACGGCGACGGCGGACTCCGCGGCGGCGCGGGACTTCTACTACAAGCGCACGGGCCGCTACGTCCCCATCGTCACGGACGGCGGCATGACGAGCGGGGGCGACATCTGCAAGGCGCTTGCCTCGGGGGCGGACGCCGTGATGATCGGCTCCGCCTTCGCGCGCGCCCATGAGGCGCCCGGCCGCGGTTATCACTGGGGCATGGCGACGCCGCACTCGAACCTTCCGCGCGGGACGCGCATCCGCGTGGGCGTGGCGGGCTCCCTTGAGCAGATCCTCTTCGGCCCCGCCTTCACCGAGGACGGCACCCTCAACCTCGTCGGTGCCATTCGCACCTGCATGGGCTCGGTGGGTGCCATGAGCATCAGAGAGCTCCAGCAGACCGAGCTCATCATCGCGCCCTCCATCAAGACCGAAGGCAAGGTGTTCCAGCGGGCCCAGAAGCTGGGCACCCCCAGATAGCGGAGCGACCCCTGTCCCCGCGCCGTCCGAAAGGCTTGGGGGGACGGTGCTGATCGTGCGCTCGGCAGAACGTGCCCGGAGCCTCGATGGATAAGATCTGCGTTCTCGATTTTGGCGCGCAGTACAGCCAGCTGATCGCCCGTCGCGTCCGCGAGCTCTCCGTCTACTCCGAGATCGTCCCGTGCACGGAGCCCGTGGAGAAGGTGCTGGCGGCGGGATACAAGGGCATCATCCTGTCGGGCGGACCCTCCAGCGTCTACGATGACGGCGCGCCCCTGCCCGACACGCGCCTCTTCGAGGCGGGCATTCCCGTGCTCGGCATCTGCTACGGCATGCAGGCCATGGGCTATCTGCTGGGCGGGAAGGTGGTGCCGGCGGAACGACGCGAGTACGGCCCCGCCCAGCTCGCCCTCGAGCGCGAAGGGGATCTGCTCGCGGGCGTGACGCCTTCGGCGAGTGGGGGCGTCACGGTGTGGATGAGCCACGGCGACACCGTGATGAGCCCGCCCCCGGGCTTCGCGCGCCTCGCATCCACGGAAAACTGTCCGGTGGCGGCCATGGCCGATGCCGAGCGCCGGCTCTACGCCGTGCAGTTCCACCCCGAGGTCGCCCATACGCAGCAGGGCAAGACAGTCTTGAGGAATTTCCTGGCCGCCTGCGGGGCACGGGGTGACTGGTCCATGGCCTCCTTCATCGACACGGAGGTCGCGACCATCCGCCAGACGGTGGGAGGAGACCGCGTGCTCTGCGCGCTCTCGGGCGGCGTCGACTCCTCGGTAGTGGCCATGCTCATCCACAAGGCCATCGGCGATCAGCTGACCTGCCTTTTCGTCGACAACGGCCTCTTGCGTCAGGGAGAGGCGGAGGCCGTCGTCGAGACCTTCCGTGACACCTTCAAGATCAAGCTCATCCATGTGGATGCAAGTAAGCGATTTCTTGATCGTCTGGTAGATGTCACGGACCCGGAGCTGAAGCGCAAGCGCATCGGCAACGAGTTCATTTCCGTCTTCGAGGAAGAGGCGCGCAAGCTCGGCCACATTCCCTGGCTCGCCCAGGGCACGCTCTATCCCGACGTGATCGAGTCGGTATCCTTCAAGGGCCCGTCGGCGACCATCAAGACGCATCACAACGTCGGCGGGCTGCCTCCGGATATGGAGTTCAAGCTGATCGAGCCGCTTCGCGAGCTCTTCAAGGACGAGGTCCGGGAGGTGGGCGCTCTCCTCCGACTGCCGGGTGAGATCATCTGGCGCCAGCCGTTCCCGGGACCGGGGCTGGCCATCCGCGTTCTCGGCGAGGTCAACGAAGAGCGGCTGAGCGTCCTGCGCGAGGCCGACGCCGTCGTCCAGGAAGAGGTGCGGCGGGCCGGGCTCGAGCGCGAGGTGTGGCAGGCCTTCGCCGTCCTGCTCCCGGTGCGCACGGTCGGCGTCATGGGCGATTTCCGCACCTACGCCGACGTGATCGCCCTCCGCGCCGTCACGAGCCAGGACGCCATGACCGCGGACTGGGCGCGGCTGCCCTACGATCTCCTCGCGCGGATCTCCTCGCGCGTCATCAACGAGGTCAAGGGCGTCAACCGCGTGGTCTACGACATCTCCTCCAAGCCTCCCAGCACCATCGAATGGGAGTAGACGGCCCCGCCCGCGAGGGCGGCGCCCCCCGCGCCGACTTCGTCCACCTCCACGTCCACTCGGAGTACAGCCTGCTGGACGGCGCCGCTCAGCTCGAGAAGATCGAGCGCGCGCCCGGCCAGGGCAGGAAAGAAGTGGACGTGGGGCTCATCGCGCGGGCCGCCCAGCTCGGCTTCCCGGCCCTCGCCCTCACCGATCACGGCAACCTCTTCGGCGCCATCGACTTCTACGCGGCCTGCCAGCAGGCCGCCATCACGCCGATCATCGGTTGCGAGCTCTACGTGGCCCCGGGCAGCCGCTTCGAGCGCTCGCCCCAGGACGGCGGCTACGAGGGCGCGAGCCACGCCACCGTCCTCGTCCGCAACGAGACGGGCTACCGCAACCTGATCAAGCTCGTCTCGAAGGCGTACCTGGAGGGCTTCTACTACAAGCCCCGCGTCGATCACGAGCTGCTGGCCCAGCATGCCGACGGGCTCCTCGTCCTCTCGGGATGCCTCAACTCGGAGGTGAGCAAGCTGCTCGCGGCCGGGGAGGACGCCAAGGCTCTCGAGATGGCGGGGTGGTACCAGGAGGTCTTCGGCAAGGACTTCTACTTCATGGAAGTCCAGTCGCACGGGATAGACCTCCAGGCGCGGGTGACCGAGGCGACCGTGCGCCTGGCGCGGCAGATCGGGGCGCCCCTCTGCGGCACCAACGACTCGCACTACGTCGAGGCCGGCCACGCCCGGGCCCACGAGGCGCTCCTGTGCATCCAGACGGGCGCGACCATGAGCGATCCCAACCGGTGGCGGTTCTCCACGGAGGAGTTCTACCTCAAGTCGGCGGACGAGATGCGGGCCGTCTTCAAGGACCTGCCCGAGGCCTACCGCAACACGCTGGCCGTGTCGGAGCGCTGCAAGCTCGAGCTCGGCTTCGGGCAATTCCACCTGCCGAACTACGACGTCCCCGCCGGCCACACCCTCGACTCCTACCTCGAGCACCTCGCCACGGAGGGCCTGGCCCGTCGCTACGGCGGCTCGCCGCCGGACGCCGTGGTCGAGCGTCTCCGCTACGAGCTGTCTGTCGTCTCCAAGATGGGCTTCTCCGGGTACTTCCTCGTGGTGTGGGACTTCATCGCCTACGCGCGCGGGAAGGGGATCGCGGTGGGCCCGGGTCGCGGCTCGTCCGCGGGATCGCTCGTCGCCTACTGCCTCGGCATCACCAACGTCGACCCCGTTCGCTACGGGCTCCTCTTCGAGCGCTTCCTGAATCCCGAGCGCATCTCCATGCCCGACATGGACATCGACTTCGCCGACGATCGGCGCGACGAGGTCATCCGTTACGTGGTGGAGCGCTACGGCGCCGATCGCGTCGCCCACATCATCACCTTCGGCACCATGGGAGCCAAGGCGGTGATCCGCGACGTCGCGCGCGTCATGGGCTTTTCTTTCGGCGAGGCGGACCGGATCGCCAAGCTCGTGCCGGGCTTCCCTCTGAACATCACGCTCGACGAGGCGCTCGAGAAGGCGCCCGCCCTCGCCGAGCAGGTGAAGCGAGACAGCCGCGTCGGCGAGCTGTGGGCGGTGGCCCGGACGCTCGAGGGCTGCACGCGCCACGCCTCCGTCCACGCCTCGGCCGTGGTCATCTCGGACGCGCCCCTCATGGATCGCGTCCCTCTCTACAAGGATCCGAAGCGGCCCGAGCTGATCACGGGCTTCGCCATGGGGCCCATCGAGAAGCTGGGGCTGCTCAAGATGGACTTCCTGGGCCTGCGCACGCTGACCGTCATCGCCGACGCGGCGCGCCTGGTGGGGGAGTCGCGGGGCATCACCCTCGACCCCGAGGCCCTGCCCCTCGACGACGCCAAGACGTATCAGCTCCTCTCCGAGGCGAGGACCTTCGGGGTCTTCCAGCTGGAGTCGGCGGGCATGCGGGACGCCCTCAAGGCGCTGCGGCCCACGCGCATCGAGGACATCATCGCCATGGTGTCGCTCTACCGGCCGGGCCCCATGGAGCTGATCCCGGAGTTCGTCAATCGCAAGCATGGACGGGCGCCCATCACCTACGAGCATCCCCTGATGGAGAAGTATCTCCAGGAGACCTACGGGATCATGGTCTACCAGGAGCAGGTGATGGGGCTCGCGGCCGAGCTCGCCGGCTTCACGCTGGGCGAGGCGGACACGCTGCGCAAGGCCATGGGCAAGAAGGACCGCGAGCTCATGGCCGCCCAGCGAGCGAAGTTCCTCGTGGGGTGCCGCGCCAACGACATCGAGGGCAAGAAGGCCGAGCGCGTCTGGGATCTCGTCGAGAAGTTCGCGGGGTACGGGTTCAACAAGTGCCTGACCGGTGACGCACGAATCGAGATGGCCGACGGTACACGCAAGCCGATCACTGAGGTACGAGACGGCGATCTCGTGCTGACCAAGGATGGTCCTTTCCCCGCCTTCGGAGTGCGACCAAGCGGAGTCCGCGCCGTCGGACGGCTCCGACTGAGAAACGGCATGCAGCTCCGATGCACGCCTGACCATCCCCTCTTCACCCAGCGGGGCTGGGTCGATGCCGGAGAGCTTACCGTCGACGATTTCGTGGCGGTCGTACGGGAGCTCCCCACGGGACGCGCCGCGGTGCCGGACAGGCACGCGGCGCTCCTCGGCTATGCCCTCTCCGAAGGATCCCTGGGCTATGCGGGACACTTCTATCTCTTTTCCAGCGCGGCGGATGAGATAGAGGATATGGCACGGGCGCTCGAAGATTTTCCCAACACGGAGGCGCGCGTCGAGCATCGGAAAACGGGCAAGGCCTCATCGGTCCGGCCGGTTCGTCGCGAGCGTGGCGCGCCCTCGGGAGCGGTGACCTTCCTCTTCGACGAGTGCGGGCTGCAATGGCTGGGCGCGTTCGAGAAACGGTTGCCTGCCCTCGTCGATCGCTGGAATCGGCGCAGCGTGGCGGTATTGCTGGGCAAGCTCTTCCAAGGTGACGGTTGCATCCACGAGAAGACGAGGTCGATCTTCTACGCCACCTCTTCCGAGACGCTGGCCGAGGACGTGAGGCGTTTGCTGCTCAAAGTGGGTGTGTCGGCCACCATCCACGTCAAGAGCTTCTCCTATCGCGGCGGCCGGCGACAGGGCTTCACGGTCAACCTGCTCGGCGGCCGCGCCATGTTTGCCCGATTCAGGCAGATCGTCGGGCCCTATCTCCTGGAAGGGAAGCGCCGGGCGCTCGACCGGCTCGCCGATGCGTCCAACGGTTGGCCTGTGCTCCTCGCCCGAGGGACGGTGGATGTGGTGCCTACGGAGCTCTACCTCACACCGCTCCGCGAAGCCATTCTCAAGTCGTTCCCGAGCCTGCGCGCCGGCTGTCGCGCCCTCGGCATCGCCGACGGCCTGGTCTTCGCGGACAGGCGCAAGCGCGGCATCCGGCGCGACACCCTCGCGTTCCTCGCGCGCCGGCTCGACTCGCCGGCCCTCGGCGCGCTGGCGGACGCCTCCACCGGGTGGTCACGCGTGCGGAGCTTCCGCCTCGCAGGCGAAGAGGCAACGTACGACTTCGAGGTTCCCGGGGCGGCAAGCTTTGTCGCCAATGGCATGGCCGTGCACAACTCGCACGCGGCGTGTTACGGCCTCGTCGCCTACCAGACCGCGTATCTCAAGGCGAACTATCCCGTCGAGTTCATGGCCGCTCTGCTCACCTCGGAAATGGAGAAGACCGACAAGATCGTTCAGTACATGGAAGAGTGCCGCAGCATGGGACTCAGGGTGGAGCCGCCCGCCGTGGGCGTCTCGGGCGCACGCTTCACCGTGCTCGGCGAGACCATTCACTTCGGCCTCGCCGCCATCAAGAACGTGGGCGCCACCGCCATCGACTCGATCGTCAAGGCGCGCGAGACGGGAGCCTTCGCGAGCCTGGCCGACTTCTGCGGGCGTGTCGATCTCCGCCTCGTCAATCGGCGTGTGGTGGAGAGCCTGGTCAAAGCCGGCGCCTTCGACTCGCTCGGGGAGACGCGCGCAGGGCTCCTCTCGGGACTCGACCAGGCCATGGAGGTCGGGCAGCGGAGCCAGCGGGACCGCGACGAGGGGCAGGCGTCCCTCTTCGAGTCCCTGTCGTCGCCGCAGGTGGCGGGGTCGGCGCCGGCGCCGCGGGTCGAATCGCAGGTGCCCGAGTGGCCCCGCGAGGAGCTCCTCGGCTACGAGAAGGAGGTCCTCGGCTTCTATCTCTCCGGCCACCCGCTCGACGAGTTCCGCGAGGTGGCCGGCCGCCTCCGGGCCGCCTCCGCTACCGAGCTGGCCGGCTCTCCCGTCGCCGCGCGCGTGCTTCTCCTCGGTCTGGTCAGCGGGCTGCAGGAGAACTCGACCAAGAGCGGCAATCGCATGGCCTTCGCCACCCTCGAGCTCGTGGACGGCTCCGTGCCCCTCACGATCTTTCCCGAGCCCTATCGCGCGTGCGCCGTCGCCCTCCGGCACCGCGGGCCCGTGCTCGTGCGTGGTCGCATCGACGACAGCGACAAGGGACGCGTCGTCCTCGCCGAAGAGGTCAAGCCTCTCGACGAGATGACCATCGCCCAGGTCCGCGCGGGCGGCGATCGCGCGCCCGGGCGCCGCAATGGCGCGGCCACGGGCGAGAGCCCGCAGACCTGCCGCATCCGCGTGCGGGCGGGGACCGCCGACCCTCAGGCGCTCCTCGCCTCGCTGCGTGGGATCTGCGAGGCGCATCCCGGACCCACGCCGCTCTTCGTCCACGTCCTCCTCGACGAGCAGGAAGTCGTGGTGCGGGCCAAGGGGCTGTCCGTACTCGCCGACGAGGTGCTGCTGGGGAAAGTCGAGGGGGTGCTCGGCCCCGGCAGTATACTCGTCGAGTATGCCGGACGAGCTTGAGTTCGAGCGGCCCCTCCTGGAGCTGGAGAACCGTATCGCGGAGCTTCGCGCGTCCGAGGACCCGCAGGGCGCGCGCGACGAGATCCATCGTCTCGAGGAGCGCCTCCGGCGATTGCAGCAGAGGGTCTATGGCTCCCTGACCCCGTGGCAACGCACGCAGCTCGCCCGTCACCCGAAGCGTCCGCACACCCTCGATCTCTTCCGCCTCCTCCTCGAGGATTTCATCGAGCTCCACGGCGATCGCGTCTTCGGCGACGACAAGGCCATCGTGGGCGGGCTCGGCCGCTTCGAGGGGCAGCCCGTGGTCGCCCTCGGCCACCAGAAGGGCCGCGACACGCGCGAGAACATCGCGCGGAACTTCGGCATGCCGCACCCGGAAGGCTATCGCAAGGCCCTGCGCCTCATGGAGCTCGGGGCGAAGTTCGGGAAGCCCATCCTGACCTTCATCGACACTCCCGGCGCCTATCCCGGTCTCGGGGCGGAGGAACGGGGCCAGGCCGAAGCCATTGCGCGCAATCTTCGCGAGATGGCGGGGCTCGCCACGCCCATCGTCTGCGTGGTCACCGGGGAGGGCGGGAGCGGGGGCGCCCTCGCCATCGGGATGGGTAACCGGGTCCTCATGCTCGAGTACGGTGTCTATTCGGTCATCTCGCCCGAAGGCTGTGCGGCCATCCTGTGGGGCGAGGCCACGAAGGCGCCGGAAGCGGCGGAGCTCATGCGTGTCACGGCGCCGGAGCTGAAGAGCCTCGGCGTCATCGACGGTGTCGTGCCGGAGCCGGTGGGCGGCGCGCATCGGAACTGGGAGGAGACGGCGGCGAATCTCCGGACGGCCCTGCGCGATTCGCTCTGGGAGCTCCGCTCGCTCTCGCCGGGCGAGCTCATCGCCCAGCGCGCGGAGAAATTCAGGCGGATCGGCGTCTTCGAAGAGTCGGTCTGAGCCCGCTCGGTTTGACAGGCTCTCATGCGAATGCTAACGTAAGTGCCGATCTTTTATGCCAAAACTTCACCTGATCACCTACGGCTGTCAGATGAACGAGTACGACTCGGAGCGCGTCGCCGGTCTGCTGCGCGATGAGCGCTACGAGCTGACGGAGACCGCACAGGACGCCGATCTGATCCTCCTGAATACCTGCGCCATCCGCGAGAAGTGCGAAGACAAGGTCTTCTCGCGCCTGGGGGAGCTCAAGCATCTCAAGCGCGAGCGGCCTCACGTCCTCATCGGCGTCATGGGCTGCATGGCCCAGCTCTGGCAGGGGAAGATCCAGGAGCGCGCGCCCTCGGTCGATCTCGTGTTCGGCTCGGCCGCGGTGTCGCGCGTGGGTGAGCTGGTGGCGCGCGCGCGCGCGACGGGAGCCCCCGTGCTGGAGACGGGCGAGGCGCCCCTCGTCAAGATCACCGCTCGACCCGAAGCCGTGGGCCAGCTCAAGGCCTTCGTCACCGTGATGGAGGGCTGCGAGAAAGGGTGCACCTTCTGCGTGGTGCCCGTGACCCGGGGTCGCGAACGGAGCCACTCGCCCGCGTCCATCGTGGCGGAGGTGCGGGAGCTCGCCGCCGCGGGCGTGCGCGAGGTGACCTTGCTCGGCCAGACGGTCAACGCCTACGGGCGCGACCTGACCCCCGCCACGGATCTGGCCGCCCTCCTCGAGCTCGTCGACGAGGTGGAGGGGATCGAGCGCATCCGCTTCACCACGTCCAACCCGTACAACTTGACGCCGCGTCTCATCCGCGCCATCCGGGACGTCCCCAAGGTGGTCGAGTACCTGCACCTGCCGCTGCAGTCAGGCTCCGACCGCGTGCTCGGGCGCATGCATCGCGGATACACGCGGGCCCGGTACCTCGAGCTGATCGCCGAGCTCGAGGAGACGGTGCCGGGCATCGCGCTGTCCACCGACCTCATCGTGGGATTCCCGGGCGAGGAGGAGGCGGACTTCGAGCAGACGGTCGACATGGTCGAGCGCGTGGGCTACGACAACGTGTTTGTCTTCCGCTATTCGCGCCGCCCGGGCACGCCGGCCGCGACCATGCTTGATCAAGTCCCGGAGGAGATCAAGGCGCGGCGGAACAGCCGCCTCCTGGAGGTGGCGACGCGCGTGGGGGCCGCCCGGAGCCGTGCCCTCGAGGGCCGGGTTCTGCCCATTCTCGTGGACGGCGTCTCGCGAAAGAATCCAGACGAGGCCACGGGGCGCACGCGCTGCAACCGAGTCGTGAACTTCGACGCCCACGGCCGCCGGCTCCTCGGCGAGGTCGTGCCGGTGCTGATCACCCAGGCGCTGCCCCACAGCCTGCGCGGCGAGCTCGCCGGCGCGGGTGCCGAGGGGCGCGTGCTGGCCACCGCCGCGGTGTAGCCGCGGCGCAGGGGGGACGGCATGTTTCTCGAAATGAAGGTGAAGCAGCTCGCCCTCGATCCCCTGTCCAACATGCCCATCATCATCCTGCGTGACGAGGAGGAGAAGCGCTCGCTGCCCATCTGGGTCGGGCTCTTCGAGGCCAACGCCATCGCGCTGGAGCTGGAGAAGATCACCACGGCGCGGCCCATGACCCATGACCTCATCAAGAACATCCTCGAGTCGCTCGACGCCCGCGTGGTCAAGGTGGTGGTCAACGACCTCCGCGAGAACACGTTCTACGCGGTCCTCCACCTCCAGCTCGGCTCGGCGGAGATCACCGTCGACTCCCGTCCCTCGGACGCCATCGCTCTCGCCCTGCGCGTGGGGGCGTCGATCTTCGTGGACGAGGAGGTCGTGCTCAAGGCCAAGAACGTCGAGGTGACCAAGGAGCGCGATCTCGGCAAGGGCCTCGCCGAGGACCAGACGACCATCAAGAACTGGCTCGACTCGATCAAGCCTGGGGACTTCGGGAAGATCGAGCGCGGCAAAGAGCCCGGCCAGGATGAGTAGCCGATGCGCGTCGGTCTCTTCACCAACAACTACCTTCCGTTCCGCGGCGGCGTCACCACCGCGGTAGAGACCCTGCGCGAGGGCCTCGACGCCCTCGGCCATCGAGCCTGGGTCTTCGCCCCCGCCCCCGCCCGGGCGCTGCCCGAGCCGGCCTTCGTCTTTCGCTACCCGTCGGTGCCCGCCCCCACGTACCCTGGCTTCGCGCTGCCGCTGCCGCTCTCCCCGCGCCTCGCGCGCACGGCGCGCCAGCTCCAGCTCGAGATCTTCCACGCCCAGCACCCGTTTCTCCTGGGCCCGGCGGCCCGGCGGCTGGCCCGGGCGGAGGGGCGGCCCATCGTCTTCACGTATCACACCCGTTACGAGAAGTACGCCCACTACGTGCCGCTGCCCGAGCGGCTCGTGGCGGCTTTGGCCGTCCGGCTCTCCTGTCGCTTCGCGGACGCGACGGACCTCGTGGTGGCGCCCTCGGGCCACATCGCGCACGTGCTGGCCTCACGAGGTGTACGCGCCCCCGTGGTGGTGGTGCCGACGGGGGTCGACCTCGACCGCTTCCGTCCCGGGGATCGTGAGGCGGCGCGTCGGGGGCTGGGCCTCCCCGCTGACGCTCCGATCTGCCTGTACGTCGGCCGCCTCGATCGCGAGAAGAGCGTCGAGCGGATCATCGAGGCCTTCGCTTCCATCGCCGAGGCCGTCTCGGGCGCGCGCCTGCTCCTGGTCGGGCAGGGGAGCCACGCGGGGCCTCTCGAGCGACGGGCGGCGGCCAGCCGCGCGCACGAGCGCATCCACTTCGTGGGCGGCGTCGCGCGCGGGGAGCTTCCCCCCTACTACCAGGCGTCCGATCTCTTCCTCTTCGCCTCGGAGACGGAGACGCAGGGTCTGGTCCTGGCCGAGGCGCACGCCTGCGGGCTGCCCGCGGTGGCCGTGCGGGCCTCGGGTGTCGACGAGGTGATCCGGGACGGCGAGACGGGGCTTCTCACCAAGGCCGAGGCTGCGGAGCTGGCCGACGCGGCCATCGGGCTCCTGCTCGATCGCTCGCGGCGCGAGAACATGGCGCGGGCGGCGCGAGGCTGCGCGGAGGCGGAGTTCTCCGCGGTCCGCCAGGTCGCCGTCATGGCCGGGCAGTACCGGGCTCTCCTCGAGCGCCGGCGGTGAGCCCGGTAGCGACCACCCAGAGTCTCCAGGCGACCTTCCAGCCCGACTGGCATCCCGGTCCGGGCGATCCCGGTCGCCGAGGCTTCCTCTCCCCGGATCCGCGCGTGCGGACGCTCTTGCGCGTGCTGGTCTCGTACCCCGAGGTTCGCCACGTGCTGCCCGATCGCGTGAGCCTGGAGCCGGGCGCGGACGTGAGGCTGATCGAGAGCATCATGCGCTTCGTGTCGCGCCAGGCCTGGCTGGTGACGCGCGTGACGCTCGCGGAGTCGCGATGATCTGGAATCCCGCGGCGGAGACCGCTTCGCGCGCCGAGCGCTGCCGACTCCAGCTCGAGCGGCTGCGGGGGGCGGTGGCCTGGGCCGGCGAACGCGTGCCGTTCTACCGGGAGGCCTTCGCAGCGGCGGACGTGGACCCATCCGCCATCAAGAGCCTGGACGATCTCGCGCGGCCGCCCTTCACGCGCAAGAGCCATCTCCGCGACCAGTATCCGTGGGGTCTCTTCGCCGTCCCCCGCGAGGCCCTTGTCCGCGTGCACGCCTCCTCGGGCACCAAGGGCAAGCCCACGATCGTGGGCTACACGCGGGGCGATCTCGAGATGTGGCGGGAGGTCATGGCCCGCTCGCTCGCCCTCGCGGGCGCCGAGCCGGGGCACCTGATCCACAACGCCTACGGCTACGGGCTCTTCACGGGAGGCCTGGGCGTCCACGACGGGGCCGAGCACATGGGCGTGACCGTGCTCCCCGTCTCCTCGGGCAACACTCTCCGGCAGATCCTGCTCCTTCAGGATTTCCGTCCGCAGGGACTGGCGTGCACGCCGTCGTTTGCGCTCCACATCGGGGAGACCATGCGCGAGCAGGGCCTGGATCCGCGCGCGGTCGGCGTGGGCTACGGGATCTTCGGCGCGGAGCCGTGGACCGAGGCCATGCGCCGTCAGATCGAAGCGCTGTGGGGGCTTCGCGCGGTGGACTGCTACGGTCTCAGCGAGATCATCGGCCCCGGGGTGGCCATGGAGTGCGTGGAGTTCCGCGCCGGCCTTCACGTGAACGACGATCACTTCCTCCCCGAGATCGTCGATCCGGTCTCGGGCGACCCCCTCCCGGAGGGCGCGGAGGGCGAGCTGGTCCTGACCTGCCTGACCAAGGAAGCGCTGCCCATGATTCGCTACCGGACGGGCGACCTCACGAGTCTCGATGCCGCGCCCTGCCGCTGCGGACGGACCACGGCGCGGATCGCGCGGATCAAGGGCCGGGCCGACGACATGCTGGTGATCAAGGGCGTGAACGTCTACCCCTCCCAGCTCGAAGCGGCCTTGTTGACGCTGGACGAGCTGGCGCCGCATTATCAGCTTGTGGTGGACCGCACGGCGGGCTTCCCGACCCTGGAGGTGCACGTGGAGCCGGCCGAGGCGCGCGTCGTCGCGTGGGGCGGCTTCGACGCGGCGCGGCCCGAGGTGCGGGGGCTGTCGGAACGGGTAGGGGAGATGCTCCGGGGCCACCTGGGGCTCAATCTGGTCGTGACCATCGTGCCGCCCAAGACCATTCCTCGAAGCGAGGGCAAGGCGGTGCGGGTGGTGGAAAGGAGCTGACATGGGCGGACGCGTGACGGAGACGCAGCTCCTGGCTCGGATCGAGCGCGGCGAGCGCATCGAGTCGGCCGAGGAGATGACGGAGGAGTACAAGGAGAACCTGATCCACCTCATGACCATGCAGGCCGACTCCGAGCTGTCGGGCGGCTACGGCTATGTCCCGTGGATCATGAAGGCCCCGGACGTCGAGGAGAAGCACGTGGTCGCGCAGATCGTCAAGGACGAGCATCGCCACGCCGCCGTCATGTACGGGCTGCTCGCCGACCTGGGGGTGGACGTCAAGGCGCACGTCAAGGCCCACGACGAGGCCCTGGCCATGCGGATCGACGACGCGGCGGACATCGGCACTGCCCGCATCACCGCCGACAAGCGCGTGAACATCTTCTACTATCCGATCGATACGTGGGCCGACTTCACCTTCTTCAACTTCTGCATGGATCGGGGGGCGGGGCACCAGCTCGAAGACGTGCGGCAGTGCTCGTACGGCCCCTGGGTGCGGGCCATCGAGGGGATCTTCAAGGAGGAGAAGTTCCACATCCGCCACGGCGAGTTCTGGGTCAAGAAGCTCGCGGAGGACGCGGCGACCCACGACGAGGCGCAGAAGACGTTCGAGAAGTGGTACATCCGCACCATGAACATCTTCGGTCGCCCGCGCACGGCCAAGAACGCCGTCTACCGCAAGTACCGGCTCAAGCTCCGTGACAATGACGACGTGCGCCAGGCCTTCGCCGCCGAGGTGAAGGACAAGGCCGAGTCGGTGGGACTCCACCCGCCGGAGTGGAAGCCGGTCTGGGACAAGCTGCCCGAAGAGGCGCAGATCCCGGGGTAGGGCGCGTGCGCTTCCGGAGCCCGCTGGTCGTCGCGATCATCCTCGCGACGGCGATGCCGTCGATAGCCCAGTCCGGCCGTCAGGTGAAGGTCGTCCTCGAGTTCCAGCAACAGAGCCAGGCCGCGCGCCAGGGCGCCCAGGGCCAGGGCAGCATCATCATCGAGGACGGCAAGAAACCGCGGGGCCGCGGCGGCCTCGCCGTCGAGGACACCACGACCCGCACCACGCGGACCAGCGGCGTCTTCACCGTCGTGCAGGACGGGGGCACGGCGAGCATGATGGTGGCGAGCGAGGTGCCCTACACCGCCATCTCGTGGTTCCGGGACTACGCGACCGGCCAGGGGTACGTGGCGCAGGGGACGGCCTGGCAGCGCGTGGGGACGACGCTCGTGGTCAATCCGACCATCCTGCCCAAGGGCCAGATCCGTGTGCGTCTCGTGCCCCAGGTCAGCTATTTCACCCCGGAAGGCGCGGGCAGCATCGACTTCAACGAGGCGGTGACCGATGTCATCGTGCCGAACGGGCGCGCCATGCGCGTCGGTGGCGCCACGCGCGGCATCAATCAGATCACTCGGCAGATCTTGGGCTACAGCCAGCAGCATTCCTCGAGCGAGTCGAGCTTCATCCTCACGGCCACCATTCTCGAATGACGGGGAGTCCTCGCGCTGCCGCCCTGAAATCGCAGGCGGACGGCTGATTGACATAATGCCTCTTATCAGACATTCAACGGAAGCTCAAAGGGATGCTCTCTGGCCGCCTCGAGGACGCTCTCTAGGGTTTGACCGGCGATTGAAGCGTGGCCACCCGCGCTCGAAGCTCCTCCGCGCGCCGGCCGTCGGGAAGCTCCTTCAGAAGCTTCTGGTAGGTCTCCAGAGCCGCGGCGCGCTTGCCGCCGAGCTCCTGTACGCGGGCCATGTCTGACATGGCCTCCTCGTAGAGAAAGTCCTTAGGGCTCGCCCCCTTAACCGTTTCAGCAAAGCTCTTTTCCGCCGCCTCGTAGTTCTTCTCCGCCTCGAAGGTGAATCCGACGCCGAGAGACGCCAGGCTGGTCAGGCTCGCCGAGCGGGCTCGAGACCTGGCGACCTGGAAGGCGGCGCGGGCCTGCGGGTACTGTCCGGCGGCGAAACGGAGATTGCCGAGCTGGTAGGCAGCCTGGGCGCCCGAGCTCAGCCTCGGGTACTCCGCCACGACGTCCTCGAGGGCCTTCTGGGCCCGCTCCTTGGCCTCGGGCACCGCATTGGGGGTCTGGGCCTGGGCCAGGAGGAATCGCGCCTGGGCCAGGGCCACGGCCCCGTGGGACTCGGCGCGCGTGCTCCAGACCATCCAGCCGCCCCAGCCGAGACCGACCGCGGCCAGGATGATGAGGGCAAGGCCCGCCCAGCGACCCCAGCGAGATGCGCGGAGAATGGCGAGGAGCTCGCTCATTCTCGCGTCTCCGCGGATCCGAGACCGCGCGACTCGCCCGTCCGGCTGTGCTGCCCGCGCTCGAGCCAGATCTCGCCTTTGACGGAGGCGCCCTCGGCCGCCGAGAAGCTGCCGGCCTTGAGGGTGCCCGTCAGCACGCCCGTGGGCAGGATGTCCAGGCGCGTGGTTGCCGACAGATTGCCGCGCACCTTGCCCGCGATGACGATGGAGGCGGCGTTGACATTGGCGTCGACTTCGGAGCTCTCGGCGACCACGACGCGTCCGGACACGTCGATCTCGCCCTCGAAGCGGCCGTAGACGTGGAAATCGCCCTCGCCCGTGATCTCGCCGCGAAGTGAGAGGCCGCTGCCCAGGACGGCGCGGCCGGGATCAGAGGCATCGCTCACGCCCGCCGACGAGAGGCTCGCGCGCGGCGCCGAATCATCCGGGGCACCGCTCAGCCCGAGAAAGCGGAGGATGCCACCCATCGGCCCGCGCTCAGTCGCCATGCGGCAGCGTGGTCAACACGGGCTCAGTCTAGACGGCCGGACCTCCGATCTCAAGCGCCTCCTTTATGTGCTCGCCTCGCCACGCTCGTGCCTGCGGCAGCTCGGCCGTGTCTCGGCTCGAAAGTCGTTTCGGTGCTCGCTCTCAACTCAGCTCTCGGCTCGCGCCTTCGGCGCTTACCTCGCACGGCCACACGCTCCTCGCCCGCGGCTCGCGAAAGTCCTTCGCCCCTGCCCGCGCGGCGCGCGAGCCGGCGCACGGGAGCGTAGCGGAAGCAGGAGGTCAGGTGATCGTTGACGAGTCCGACCGCCTGCATGAAGGCATAACAGATCGTGGGCCCCACGAAGGTGAAGCCGCGCTGCTTGAGATCGCGCGAGAGGGCCTGGGAGAGCGCCGTCTGGGCTGGCACCTGGCGGGGCGAGCGGCGGCGGTTGTCGAGGGGCTGGCCGCCCACGAAGCTCCACAGGTAGGCGGCGAAGCTGCCGTGCTCGCGCTGGATGGCGAGGACGCCCCGCGCATTGTCGATGGCGCTCTCGATCTTGCCGCGGTGCCGGATGATGCCGGGATCGCGCAGCAGCCGGGCGACCGCCGTGGGCTTGAAGCGCGCCACGCGCGCGACCTCGAAGCCCGCGAAGGCGCGCCGGTAACCCGCGCGCCTGGCCAGGATGGTCGACCAGCTGAGGCCCGCCTGGGCGCCCTCGAGCACGAGGAGCTCGAAGAGCCCGCGATCGTCGTGAGAAGGCACGCCCCATTCCGCGTCGTGATACACGATGTCGGGCTCGCCGCGGGCCCAGTGGCACCGACGGGGCATGCGGGCTAGCGGCAGTCGGTGTAGATGGAGGAGCCGATGGCGTAGCTGGAGCAGCGGATGGGCGGAGGCGGCATGGTGGGCAGCGCCCTCGCCGCCTCGGGTCGTCTCGTTCCGATCGTGATGGGGCCGGCCACGGGCGCGCACTCGGTGTGCGTGTCGTTACCGGTCTTCGAGCTGCTGCAGTGAATCGCGGGTGAGGGGACGGCGCGCGCCCCGCTCTGACAGTCGGTGTGAGTGTCGGTGCCCGTCGCGTGGCTCGTGCAACGCGCGGGTGGCTCGCCCACCCGATCGGTCTGCGCTCCCGCCACCGTCGCGCCGAGAAGCAGGACCACGGAGAGGGCGAGCGCCGCGCCGTGACGCCGGGTCACGGAGCGGGCTCGTCGGGCAGGCGCTGGCTCTTGGACCGCGCTCCCCCGCCCCGTCCGCCGCGGTCGCGGCTCGTGAGCTGCCAGGCCATGAGCCCTACCACGAGGACGATCAGGATCCAGCCGGCCGTATCCAGATTGACGATGAGCCAGCCGACCATGCTGAGCGCGGCGAGGAGCCAGAGGAGTGCGACATACCGCGACGCGATCTTCACAACCCGTACCTCTCGCCCATCGCTCCCCTCGCCGCCGTCACGTCCGAGGTCGTGCCGACCAGCCCTCACCCACGCGAATTCGGTAAGTTACGTCTTTGATACGGCGGAAAACCCGACGTGGGTAAGGATACCACGAACCCCGTGGAGCCCGGCCGCAGGGGCACCGCGCATTGGCCGAGGGGCGTGGGCTCTCGAGGGAATGGTCCGTCTCGAGCGCCGGGTGATCCCGCATGCCCTGCGGAGGCTTGCGCATGCGGCCGAGCACCCGGCGCTCGGCGATTGATGTCGCGCGGACTCGCGCTACTTCTTGGCCGCGAGCCCTAGACGCTGCTCCAGCACTTGCCGCACTTCCTTGGCCGTCTCCCGCCACATGCTCTTGTCGGCGGCGGTGTCGTAGGTGCCCTGCACCTGCTTGCGGAACTCGGCCATGGCCGCGTCCTGCTTTTCCTTGTTGTCGGCGGGGGCGGCGTCGAGGGTGGTGGCGCGGATGGCGAAGGAGCGCTGGGTGGCCGTGCCCGCCCGCTCGATCCATCGCCCGACCTCGTTCCAGTCCTTGTCGAAGAAGACCACGATGGGAATGGAGCGGTAGCCGTTGTTCAGGAAGCACTCGGTCAGGTCCGGGTGCTGGTCGCGCAGGAGCACGCGCATCTCGGCCCCCGGCATGGCCTCGACGATGCGCGCGATCATGGGCGAGTTGCGATGGACGTCGCCGCACCAGTTCTCGGCCAGCATGAGCACGTACTTGACCTGTCCGATTCCGGAAAAGAACTTGCGCTCGTCATCGGTCAGCCCCGCCTTGGAGTAGTTCTCCTCCGTGCGTGGCTTGGTGTCGCCCATCTGGGCCAGGTAGTCCTTCCAGCTCAGGCCCGAAGTGAATCGCTTCTCGTCCAGGGGAATTCTCAGCTGCGCCATGTCGTGATCTCCTCCTGTGGGGTCTAGGTGGTGATGCCGCGCCGGGCGAGCTCGCCCTCGAGGTCCAGCTCTCTGGTCCCGATCGAGGTCCCGCCGGGCACTGTCCAGAAAATCTCGAACTCCAGCCCGTCCGGGTCCTTGGCGTAGAGCGACAGGCTCACTCCGTGATTCGACGAGCCGACGAGCGCGCCCGCCTCCATGAGTCGTCCGCGCGCGCGGACGAGGTCGGTGATGTCGCCGACCTCCCACGCGGAATGGTACATGCGGGCCACGCCCTCGTGCGGCCCCGGCACCCCCGTGTGCTCGAACAGGCCCAGGTGATGATCGTCGGGGCTGCCGGGGATCCTGAGAAAGGCCGCGCGCGGGGACTGCGTCTTGACCTCGAAGCCGAGGATGTCGCGGTAGAAGCGCACGCTCCGCTCCACGTTCGACACCCACAACACGAGATGCTGGAGCCGCTTGAGCCCGATGCCGGTGGTGGCCGTGGTCATGTCGCCTCTTCCACGCTGACCGTGATGGCCGCGCAGGCGATGATGGTGTCGGCCCCCGTCACGCGCAACCCGCCGCTCACGGGTCGGATGGTGACCTCGCCGTGGGGCAGCTCGCGCTGGACGACGTCGACCTTGACCGAGTCGGGGTCGGGCACGGCCACCGTCACATCCACGAGCATCTTGCCGCCACGCGCGCGGATGTCCTGGAAGAAGGGCAGGCTCGAATGACGAATGGCGTCGGACACGGCGCGGCAGGCCGCCTTCGTCGAGTCGTTGCCATGGACGTCCACGCCCATGCCGAACTCGAGGACATATCTCCTTGCGCTCACGGCCCACCTCCGATAGCGTCGTCCGCGGACAATCCCGGCGGCTCACGCATGGTTCACCAGGAAGTCACGGCTGTCAAGCTCCCGTGACGAGGAGCGTATATGCGCATCCACAATCTGTATACCGACGCGAGCGGACAATCGCACTTCCGGGACATCAACGTCGAGTGGGCAGAGGAGACGCGCGCGGGCAAGCTCTCCAAGCGCCTGCCCGCCACGGGGATCATCTTCCGCCAGGTCCCCCCCACCTACGACCTCGACTGGCACCCGGCGCCCCGGCGGCAGTACATCATCAACCTCGACGCGGGGGTCCAGATCACGGCGAGCGACGGCGAGAGCCGCGTCATCGGGGCCGGCGAGGTCATCCTCGTCGAGGACACCACGGGCAAGGGTCACCTCTCCAAGGCCATCGACGGGAAGCTGCGTCACTGCATCTTCGTGCCGATCGATTAATCTCGGAGGGGGGCTCCGCCCCCCTTCCGAAACCTCCCCCCCAAAACGGATTGCGCCGGCGAAG
>QHSC01000398.1:0-2346 GCA_003220345.1 Candidatus Rokuibacteriota bacterium
CTTTTCGGCTCTGGCGGCGGTCACCCTGCTGGTCGCCCCGATTTCACCGGCGGGAGCGCTCAATCTCGAGGAATGGCTGCCCGGGCTGACCATGACGCCGTTCCTGTCCGAGCGCATCGAGTACGAGACCAACGTCTTCCAGACGGCGTCCGGCGAGAAGAGCAGCATGATCTCGCGCACCACGCCGGGATTCCTGGTGGAGTACGGGCGAGGAACGCTCCAGCTCGCGGCGGGCTACCGGGCGGAGATCCTCCACTACTTCGACCTCCAGGGGCTCGACACCGTCAACCACAACTTCGTCGGCCAGGGGAAGCTCACGCTGGCCAAGCTCCAGCTCATGTTCCGGGACGACTACGTCCAGACCACCGTTCCCCCGGGCACGGAGCTCACGGGCCCCATCAAGAGCAACGCCAACACGCTCGCCCCCACCGCGGAGTACAGGCTGACCGATCGGTTCTCCCTGGGCGGGAACTACACCTGGACCCACATCAGCTTCCCCGGCAGCGACAGCAGCAACGCCGCCAATGCCGGCGCCCAGGCCCAGCAGAACCAGACCGTCAAGCAGCTCGATCGGGACGAGCACGTGGCCGGGCTGACGGTCTTCTGGAAATTCCGGCCCGCCGGGGACCTCGGGCTGGGCTACCAGTACGGCACCAAGACCTTCATCTCCGCCACGGAGCGCGACGTGCGCACGCACATCGTCACCTTCCAGGTGCGCGGGGAGGTCACCTCCAAGCTTTCCTCGACCTTCCGGATCGGGATCCTGCACCGGGAGGAGATCTCGGGCGTGTCACCGAACTTCACCGGTCTCACGATGGGCGGAGGCTGGATCTTCCGGATGAGCGATCGGACCACCTTCACCCTGGATACCGACCGGAGCGTGCAGGAATCGGTGTTCGAGGGAGCCCAGTACTACGTCAGCAGCTCGGCCACCTTCGGCGTGCGTCAGGAGTTCTCGAGGAAGCTCTCCGCCGTCCTCCGGGCGGCTCTGGGCACGAACGACTACAACACCCGGCAGCCCCTCGACGCCTTGCGGACCAAGTGGCGTCACGACAAGCTCGCGGGGGGCACCCTCGGGCTGGAGTACGCCATCCAGCCCTGGCTCCGGACCGGTCTCGACTACACGTTCCAGAGCCGCGGCTCGAACTTCCGGCCCTTCAACTACGAGGACAGCAAGATCTCCGGAAGGATAACTCTGCAATTCTAGAAGCAGGTTGAGATACAAATGAAGAGAGGAATGGTGACCACGATGCCACGCTCGCTCTCGCTGCTCCTGGCGCTCCTGCTCGTCGTGGGTCCGGTCGCTCTGGCCCCGGCCGAGGAGTACGTCATCGGCTCGCGCGACGTTCTCAAGGTCACGGTGTGGGGCCAGGACGATCTCTCCAAGGAGTATCCCGTCGATCCCGACGGCTATGCCGCGATTCCCCTCGTGGGCCGGGTCAAGGCCGCCGGGCTCACCCCCACGGCCTTTGCCGCCGCGCTTCGCACCGCCCTCGAGAAGGACTACCTGGTGAACCCGCAGGTCCTCGTCTCCGTCAAGGAATTCCAGTCTCAGAAGGTGCACGTCAACGGCGAGGCCGACAAGCCGGGGGTTTACTACCTCCAGGGACCGACCACCGTCCGCGACGTCCTTTCTCGAGCGGGCGGACTCTCGAAGACCGCGGGCACCCAGGTCTTGCTCGTCCGCGGCGACAGCGGAAAAGGCGCCACGGGCCAGCCAGGCGGCGCCCCCACGACCAGGCGTCTCGACGTGGCGCGCGTCATGGCCGGCGACCCGACCGAGAACGTCGCGGTGATGGACGGCGACTCCATCGTCATCCCCAAGGGCAACACGTTCTTCGTCTTCGGCGAGGTCAAGAAGCCCGGCGCCTACCCGCTCGACAAGGAGACCAACATCCTCGAGGGCATCACCCTGGCCGGCGGCTTCACCGACAAGGCCTCGCCGGGCCGGGTGCGGGTCATCCGGAGCACGGCGGCGGGAGGCCAGGAAGTCATCAGCGTGGACATGAACGACGTGATCAAGCGAGGCCAGCGCGACCGGGCCATCTCCCTCCGGGAGAACGACGTGGTGGTGGTGCCGGAAAGTTTTTTTTAGTGGTGGAGCCCAAGGTGAAGGGGTTTGTCCCGAGATGAGCACATGAGCTTCGAGCCGCGCGAGGCGCAGGGCCAGGCGCACCTGAACGACTACCTCCGGATGCTGTGGAAGCACCGGTGGCTCCTCACGGCCGTCTTCCTCCTCACGGCGGTGACGGGGGTGATCTGGACGCTCGCCCAGACGCCCATCTACCAGGCCTCGGCCACCGTGCTCATCGAGCCCGAGCTGCCCAAGATCCTGAACATCCAGGA
>QHSC01000398.1:2407-2928 GCA_003220345.1 Candidatus Rokuibacteriota bacterium
CGCTCGCCCGCCCTCGCTGCCCTCGGCGCGGGCACGGATCCGCGAGTCAAGCACATGGGCGTGGTGTCCGTCGAGCCCATCCGCAACACGCAGCTCGTCCTCGTCCGCTTCGAGCACTCCGATCCCGTCCTCGCCGCCGAGGTGGCCACGACGGTGGCGCAGGCCTACGTCAAGTACAACCTCGACTCCAAGCTCAAGGGCTCGCGCGACGCTCTCGTGTGGCTGAACGAGCAGATGTCCTCGCTCAAGACCAAGGTCGAGGAGTCGTCGGTCGCGCTGCAGAACTATCGCGTCAAGGCGGGCATTCTCGGCATCCAGGAGCAGCGCGTGCTGACCGCGCAGAAGGCCCAGGAGGTCAACCGCTCGCACCTGGACGCGCAGGCGCGGCGGCTGTCCATCGAGTCCAAGCTGCGCGAGCTGAACCGCATCGCCAAGGAGCAGGCGAGCACGGACAGCCTCACCACGTCCATCGAGGACCCTCTCATCGGCAAGCTCAAGGCCGAGATGGCGGACCTCCAGGT
>QHSC01000122.1 GCA_003220345.1 Candidatus Rokuibacteriota bacterium
CGATGCGATCGGGAGGCGTCTCTTCCACGAACTGCACCAGAGGCTCGATATGGGCGGGATAGACGACGCGCTGGGCCATCTCACGATCCTCCCCTCGACGTGGTGGCCCCACGAAGAGAGCGCCCGCTTACCACGCGGGCAGAGGGGCCTGACACGGAGCATACTCGCACCAACGCCCCTGAAAGAAAAGCCCCCGGGGCGGGCACTGGACGACAGGGGCTGGCCAGAGTAGTCTTCCGCGACGGAGAGGCAGAGCCTGCCCTGCGATCACACGGAGGCCGCTTCGACCCCGAGCCCAGGAGCAAAACAAGACATGGCACAGACGATCACGGCGGCGGCCCTGAAATCACTCCTCGACACGCAGGCGACCTGCGCGCTCATCGATATCCGCGAGCCCGGCGAGTACAACGACTCGCACATTCCCGGCGCCAGCCTCGTGCCGCGCCGGCAGCTCGAATTCCGCCTGGGGCGGCTCGTCCCGTACCGCGGCACTCACGTGATCGTGTGCGACGACGACGGGCGCCGGGCGCCTCTCGCCGCCGCCACCCTGGAGGGCATGGGGTTTCGGCAGGTGGCCGTGCTCGACGGCGGCATCAACCGGTGGACGACGGAGGGCTACCCGACGGAGTGGGGCGTCAACGTCCCCAGCAAGGACTTCGGCGAGAAGATGCAGGTCGTGCACCACATTGCGGAGATGCACCCGGAGGAGCTCGCCGCCCGCCGGCGGCGGGGCGAGAAGATCGTGCTCCTCGACTCGCGCACGCCCGAGGAGCACCGGCGCGTCACCATCCCGGGTAGCCGCAGCGCGCCCAATGGCGAGGTGGCCATGCACATCGCCGACCTCGTCCCCGATCCCGAGGCCACGGTGGTCGTGCACTGCGCGGGGCGCACCCGCAGCATCGTGGGCGCGCGGCTCCTGCAGCGCATGGGCTTCTCGAAGGTCTTCGATCTGCGCAACGGCACCATGGGCTGGCTGATGGCGGGGCTCGAGCTCGAGACCGGCTCGACGCGTCTCGCGCTGCCCGAGGTCTCGACCGCGGGGCTCACGAAGGCCGAGGCCTTCGCCGCGCGCATCGCGGCGGAGGATGGCGTCCGCGCGCTCTCGATCGTCGCGCTTCAGGAGCTGGTGGCCAGGGCCGAGCGCGAGAACGTCTACCTGATCGACGTCCGGCCCACGGAGGAATACGCGCGCGGCCACATCCCGGGCTTCCAGTGGTTTCCCGGCGGGCAAGCCGTGCAGCGCGCGGACGACCTCGTGGCGGTCAAGAACGGCCACGTGGTCTTCGCGTGCGACGGCCGCGTGCGGGCGACGGTGGCCGCGTCCTGGTATCGGCAGATGGGCTTCCCCAACGTGTACATCGTGGACGGCGGCACCACGGCGTGGGCCGCGAGCGGGCAGCCGCTCGTCAGCGGCGAGTCTCCGGGCGGTCCCCGCGGCTACGACGAGGGCATCGGGGGCGGTCTCCCGGCGGGCTACGACGCCGCCAAGGCGCAGGTCGAGCTGATCACTCCCGCCGCCCTCGACGAGCGACGCAAAGGCGCATCGCCGCCCGTGATCATATTCGTGGACACGAGCCGTGATTTCAGCAACGGCCACGTGCCGGGAGCGCGCTGGGTGCCGCGGGGCTGGCTGGAGCTCACGATCGCGGACGGCGCGCCGTCAAAGGACACCCCGCTGATCGTGACCTGCGCCAGTGGCCTCTCGTCGGTCCTCGCGGGAGCGGCGCTGAAGGCGCTCGGCTATCAGCGCGTCTCGGTGCTGGGCGACGGGATGGCGGCATGGATCCGTGCCGGACTTCCCGTGGAGCAAGGCCTCAGCGGGGTGATGAATCCCCCGAACGACGTGCTGACCATGGGGACGGATCGCACGTGGGCGGAAGCCATCCAGTACCTGCGCTGGGAAGAGGAGCTGGGCAAGAAGTACGAGACGCACTGAGGCGACGCCATGACCGAGCCCGTTCGCGTGCACATCCGGGTCCCCGGCACGGATCCCATGCCTCGCCTGATGAAGCTGATCCAGAGCATCGAGGCGGCGGGCTTCGACGGGGCGGGGATCCTCGACAGCCAGATGCTCAGCCGCGATACCTTCGTCGTCCTCGGCCAGGCGGCGGCGCAGACCACGCGGCTCGCGCTCTTCCCCGCCGTCACCAACCCCTTCACCCGCCACGCCTCCGTGCTGGCGAGCGCGATCCAGACCGTGGAAGAGCTGGCGCCGGGGCGGGTGCGATTCGTGATCGGCACCGGCTACACCTCGGCGAGCACGATCGGACGGTCGCCCGCGACGCTGGCCGACATGCGGGCGTGCATCGGCACCGTCAAGGCCCTCCTCGCCGGCAAGACCGTCGACTTCGGCGGCACGCCCGGACGCCTGGGCTACGTGTCCGGCCGTCACATCCCCGTGCTGATGGCCGCCTCCGGGGCCAAGGCGATCGAGGTCGCGGGCGAGATCGCCGACGGTGTCCTCCTGCTCGTCGGTTTCAACCGGGGTATCGTGACGCATGCCCTCGAGCTTCTCGAGCGCGGCGCGCGCCGAGGCGGACGCCGGCTCGAGGATCTCGAGATCATCTGGGCGGTCCGGACGGCCACGCTGCCGACGACGGCGGAAGCCCGCCGTCTCGCCCGTCCCACAGCCGTCCACTGGGGCATTCTTCGCTGGGGCGGCTACTGGCTGGGGCCTGCCGGTCTCACGCTTCCGAAGATGGAGATCCCGGAGGCTGTGCACAAGGTCTATCCCGACCTCTCCCATGCCCACGACTGGGAGGCCGCCATCGCGGCGACCTCGTTCGTGCCCGACGACGTGGTCGCCCAGCTCTGCGAGGCCCTGGGACTCATCGGGACAGCGGCGGATTGCGCCGAACGCATCGTCGAGATGACCAAGCTCGGCGTGCGGAATCTCTACCTCATGCCGCTCCTGACCTTCGCCCCGCCCGAGCGGGAGATCGCGGCATTCCGCGACACCGTGTTTCCCCGCCTCGCCAAGGCTGGCCTCCGCCCTGCCTCCTGACCGGCTTCGCGGCAGAGCCCCCCTCCGAGATCAACGAAACCGCGCGATCATCTCCTTGCCGTAGCGAAGCACGTCGTCGGGTGTCTTGACCTGGGCGGGCAGCCCCGCGGCGGCGCTCACCGGCACCGCGACGCGCGTGATCCCTCGCTTGGCCAGCGCCTCGATCTCCGAGGCTTCCGTGGGCGCGGCGACCGTGATCTCGATGGAGCCCGGATCGCGGCCCGCCGCCTCGGCGGCGCGGCGCATCTCGTCGAGGAGCTCGGGCGGGGCCGGGCGCGCGGGGAAGTAGCCGTCGCCGAGTCGTCCGGCCCGTCGCGCGGCCGCCACCGTGTCGCCGCCCACGATGATCGGGATGCGTCGCTCGGGCGGCAGGGGACGGCAGAAGACCTGATCGAAGGAGACGAAGCGCCCCTTGTAGCTCGCGCACTCCTGGCTCCAGAGAGCGCGCATGGCGGCGACGTATTCGTCCGTGCGGGGCCCGCGGTCCCCGAAGGGCGCTCCCAGGGCGGCGAACTCCTCGGCGAGCCAGCCCACGCCGATGCCCAGGAGCACGCGCCCGCCGCCCGCCAGATGATCGAGGGTGGCGATCTCCTTGGCGGTGATCACGGGATTCCGCTGGGGGAGGATGAGAATGGCGGTCCCGAGCTTGATCGTCCGGGTGGCGGAGGCGATATACGCGAGCCAGATCAGCGGATCCGGGATGGGGTAGTCCTCGAGGCCCGAGCCCATCCGCCCGCTCGGAGAATATGGATAGCGCGACTGGTATCCGTGCGGCACCACGACGTGCTCCACGGTCCAGATGGAGTCGAAGCCGGCGGCCTCGGCCGCCTGCGCCAGCTCGACCGCCGCGGGGCCGTTCGAATACCGGCCCAGGCTCGCGTATCTCAATCCGAACTTCATGGTCGTCCTCCTGTCAGTTCAGTGAGTGATCGCATGCCGAGGGCCGGAGAGTTAGTATGGCGCACTGTAGCGACGAGCGTGTGGCCCGTCAAGGAAGCGAGGCGCTCATGAAGGTCGAAGTTCCGTACGGCGAGACGACGATCACGGCCGACCTGCCCGACACGACACGCGTGCTGTGCAACATCGAGCGGGCAAGCTTGCCGCCCCTTTCCGATCTGGACCGCGCCGTGCGCTCCGCCCTGTCCGCCCCGCGGGGGCTGCCGCGCATCGGCGCGCTCGTGCGGCCGGGGGCGACGGTGACCATCGCCTTCGACGATCACACCACGGGATCCTTCGGGCCGATCCGCCGGGTGGCGATTCAGGCCGTCCTCGACGAGCTCGAGGGAGCGGGCGTGCGTCGGCGGGACGTGACGCTCATCTGCGCCAACGCCCTCCATCGCATGCTCCGCCCCGCCGAGCTCGCCCGCCTCCTCGGCGCCGATCTCGTGACAGAGTTCGGGGATCGGCTCCTCTGTCACGACGCCGAGGACCCTGCGCTGATCGTCGATCTCGGGGAGACGGCGGACCACGGCTATCCCGTCGAGGTGCATCGGCTGGTGACGGATTCGGACCTCACCGTCTACGTCAACACCAACTACATCCGTGGCTTCACGGGCGGCTGGAAGTCCATCTGCGTCGGGCTGTCGACGTGGCGGACCATCCGCGTCACCCACACCCCGGACGGCATGTCGATGTCCGTAAACCGCAACCGCATGCACGCCTGCTCGACGAGATGGGTCAGCACCTCGAGGGGCGACTGGGCAAGCGCATCTTCAAGATCGACACCCTCCTCGCCGATCCCCATCACGCGGCCCGGATCTTCGCGGGCGCCGTCGACGAGACGCAGCGCGCGGCCCTCGAGGAGCAGGCCGCGCTCTATCCGCCGCGTCGGGAGGCGAGCCAGGAGCGAGTCGACGTGCTCGTCTACGGGGTCCCCGATTCGAGCCCGTATGCCATCTTCGCCTCCGTCAATCCGATCCTCACCCTGGTCTCGTCGGGGCTGGGATATCTCGGCGGCATGATCGAGGCCGTGGGCAAGCCCGGCTGCACGGTGATCATGGCGGCGCCCGCCCGCGACGCCTGGGACCGCGTGGCGCATCCCTCGTACCCCGAGGTGTGGGAGCGCATCCTGCCCGAGACGCGCGATCCCTACGAGATCACCGCGCGCTTCGCCGAGGACCTGGCGACCCGCCCCGAGTACATCGAGGCGTACCGCCGGGGCCACGCCTTCCACCCGATCCACGGCATCCTCGCCACCCACCCACTCAAGCGCCTCCGCCACGTGGGACGGGTGATCGTGGCCGCTCCTCTGGAGCCGCACGTGCCACGCCACCTCGGATTCGAGGTCGCGTCGAGCGTGGAGGACGCCGTCGCTCAGGCGCGCGCGCGGCACGGGCGGGACTGCGCCATCGCCTACGTCGAGCAGCCGCCTCTGGTCAGACCGTGATCGCAGCGAGCATCCAGGATCTTCTGACCCGCACGTACCGGGCATTCAACGCTCGCGACATCGACGCGGTCCTCGCGGTCATGCATCCCGAGGTCGACTGGCCGAACGGGATGGAGGGAGGACGGGTCCGCGGCCATGCCGCCGTCCGGGAGTACTGGACCCGCCAGTGGACCATGATCGATCCGCATGTCGAGCCGCGAGGCTTCGGCGGCGACGAGACGGGGCGAATCGTCGTCGACGTGCATCAAGTCGTGCGCGACCTGGCCGGGAAGGTCCTGGCCGAGCAGAGGGTGCAGCACGCCTACGTGATCGAGGACGGCCTGATCAGGAGCATGGAGATCAGCAAGTCCTAGAGCAGGGTCAGCTTTTGCCCTTCTCGACCGTCGCGCGCTCGACAGCGAGGAGCTTCTCGATGTCGATCACCTTCCGCGCGATTGTCGTTTAAGTCAGGGGGGAGCGGCCGCCGCTCCTCCCCCGACACCCCCCCACCGACTACCCACGATGGTTCAGCGCGGTCTCAGGACGAGCATCACGATCTCGGGCGGCACGAGGAAGCGGACGGGAATGATGCTGGTGGCGATTCCCGAGGTGACGAAGAGATGGCGTCCGCCTTCCTCGATGTGACCGATCGCGTAGCGCTCGCCATACCTCGACGGGACGATGGGCCGGCCCACCAGCGGAATGTAGACTTGCCCGCCATGGGTATGCCCGGCCAGGGTGATGGCCACGCGCGCCGGCATCAGGGGAAAGACGTCGGGATTGTGGGTGAGGACGATGATGGGCTCTGCGGGCGGAACGGCGCTCGTGGCTCGCGCGGGATCAGGGGTGCGCGTGTCGAAGTCGGCCAGCCCGACGAGCCAGAGCGGGTGCCCGCCGTGCCGGAGGCGCGCCGCTTCGTCGTCGAGGACCACGATGCCGGCCGCGCGGAGCGCGCTCGCCACGCGCGGGCCGTCGTACCACCAGTCGTGGTTGCCGAGCACGGCGAAGACGCCGAGCGGCGCGCGAAGTGGCTGCAGCCGGGCCGCCGTCACCTCGGGCTCGACCCTTCGCCCCCCGATCACCCCGTGCACGATGAAGTCCCCCAGCAGCACCACGAGGTCGGGCCGGCGCTGGTTGACGAGGGTGACGACGCGGTCGAGCTTCTCGGGGCCGACGTGCGGGGCGCCCGTGTGCAGGTCCGCCACGACGGCGATGGTGAGTGGGGGCATCTCCCTCGGCCACGAGGGAAGAGAGAGCTCGACCTCCTTGACGACGAGGCGGCCGGGCTCGATGAGCACGGCCCACACGGCGAGGCCGAGGCAGAGGGCGAGGAGCCCGACCGCGCCGATGACGAGCGATCGCGGGCGGAAAGCCGTCACCGTGCCTCGCTCGGAGCCTGCTGGAAGACGGGACGCGCGCCGCTAGACGCGCGAGGGCCGGTTCTCGCCTACGTCTTCCGCGCGCTGGACTATGGTCCCGGTGGGCGTCGCGGTGGGGGCCTTCACTGGAGGTGACGCGGGCGGCGCCCCGGCACCATTCCCATTCGACGGCGCGCCACGATTAGCCGACTCAGGCGCTCCCGGCGCCGAGGGCGCCGGCTGCGTCTCCAGGACCTCCCGCACCTTGGCGGCCAGCGCGTCCGGCGTGAAGGGCTTGGAGAGGAAGGCCATGCCGGCCCCGAGGACACCGTGGCGGACGATGGCGTCATCGGTATAGCCCGACATGTAGAGCACCTTCATGTCGGGCCGCACGGGGGCGAGCCGCTGGGCGAGCTCGCGCCCGCTCATCTGCGGCATGACCACGTCGGTGACCATGATGTGGATGGGGCCCTGGTGCCGCTCGCTGATCTCCAGCGCCTCGGCGCCGTGCCGCGCCTCGAGCACGTGATAGCCGCTCATCTCCAGGATCTCGCGCACCACCGCGCGCACGCGAAGCGCGTCCTCCACGAGCAGGATGGTCTCGGCGTGCGAGGGGGTCACCTCGGGCGTGGCGGGCCGGAGTCCCGGCGTGGGGGCCGCGGGCCTGCCGCTCACCTGAGCGGCCGGCGCTTGCACACGCGGCGGCGCTGGGGAAGCGACCGCGGCGGATGGCGCCCCCGCCACGGCCGGCGCCGGCGCGGCCGGCCGGGCCGTCGGGAAGCGGGTCGCCGGCGCCACGGGGACCTCACGCGGCGGCGCCGGGGCCTCGACCTGGGGCAAGTAGATTCGGAAGGTCGTGCCGCGACCGAGCTCGGTGTCCACCGCGATGGAGCCGCCGCTCTGCTCGACCACGCCATAGACGGTGGAGAGTCCCAGCCCCGTGCCCTTGCCCTGCTCCTTGGTCGTGAAGAAGGGCTCGAAGAGGTGCGCCTGCGTGTTGGCGTCCATGCCCGTGCCCGTGTCGCTGACCTCGAGCATCACGTGGGGGCCGGACGCCGCCGCACCGCCGCCCGGCGGTGGCGGAACTTCGCCTGCCTCCACGTTGGCGGTGCGGATCATGAGCCGTCCCCCGTCGGGCATGGCGTCGCGGGCATTGACGGCCAGGTTCATGATCACCTGCTCGATCTGGCCGGGGTCTGCCTTGACTCGATTCAGCGTCGGCTCGGGCACGACGACGAGGTTGATCGTCTCGCCGATGAGCCGCTGCAGCATGGTCTGCATGCCGGCCACGATGCTGTTGAGCTCCAGCACCTTGGGCGCGAGCACCTGCTTGCGGCTGAAGGCGAGGAGCTGGCGCGTCAGGGTGGCCGCCTGGTCCGCCGCCTCGCGGATGCCCTCGGCGTTCTTGCGCAGGGGGTGGATCGGGGGCAAGCGCCGGAGCATCAGGTCGCTGTCGCCGCGGATGACCATGAGCAGGTTGTTGAAGTCGTGCGCGATACCGCCCGCGAGCTTGCCCACCGCGTCCATCTTCTGCGCCTGCCGGAGATGGTCCTCGCTCGTGCGCAGCGCCTCGTCCGCGTGCTTGAGCTCGGTCAGGTCCACGGTGAGGCCGCGGAGCTGTCCGGCATTGCCGGGACCGTCCGGCACCACGTGCACGATGTCGCGCAGCCACACGATCTCGCCCGACGCGGTCAGGGCCCGGTACTCGAGCTCGTGATCCTCGCCACGGGTGAGGGCGGCGCGGCACTGGGCCATGACCTTGGCGCGATCCTCGGGGTGGATGCGCTCGCTGAACCAGCTCGGCTGCTCGAGCCAGCGCTCGGTGGGAAAGCCGAAGATGGTCTGGGCGCGCTGGCTGACGAACGAGAAGCGCAGGGAGGCGGCATCGGCTTCCCACACGATGGCGTCGAGGCCCTGCACGAGATCCTGGAAGCGCTGCTCCGAGGCGAGGCGCGCCGACTGGAGGCGCTCCTCCTCGGTCAGGTCCTCGATGATGAGGAGCAGGCGCGCTTCTTCCTGCTCCTCGATGCGGATGCCCGTCATGGTGACGCGCACGGGTCGCGCCTCGTGCCGGTGAAGGAGGTGAAGCTCGAAGAGCATGTCGGGCTGGGCGACGCCGGACTGCATCACCTCGCGGGCGCGACGCAGGAGGCCCTCGGCACGGACGACGTCCTCGAGGGCGTGGCCCACGACGTCGTCGCGGCGCAGGAAGAACGATTCGAGGAAGGAGCGGTTCGCGGAGAGCACGCGCAGGTCGGCGGAGAGCAGGAGCAGGCCCGACGGCACCGAGGCGACGATCTTCTCGGCGTAGCCCTTCAGGTTGAAGATGGCGCGCTCCTGCTTCATCTGGTCGCGGAGCAGGGCCGCGCGCTGGCTCTGGCGCCAGAGGCTGATCAGCACGCCGGCCAGGGCCAGGGTGAGGAAGGCGCCCGCGAGACCGGCCAGCTTGCCTGCCTGGTAGAAGTCGGCCAGCGCCTCTTCGCGATCGACCTTGAGGACGAGACCCCAGCCGGCCGGCGCGATCCAGCGCGTGGCCGCGAAGACGGGGGTGGCGCGATAGTCGAACATCTCGCCGAAGGTCTCGCGCCCGTCCGCCGCGCGCTTGGCGCGCGGGACCAGGTCTTCGAGGGAGCGGTCCACGGCCGACCAGCCCGCGGACTGGCCCTTGAGGGTCGAGATGTAGCTGGGCTTGGGGCCGTCGATGCGGAAGAGCAGGGTCTCGCCAGTGCGGGTGGGGACCGTCTCGTCGGAAAGGAGCGGGAAGAGCCGCGTGGCCGGATCCATCATGAGGGCAACCACGCCGACCACGGGTCGGTTGGAGCCGATGCCGTCGCCGAAGATGGGCACGCTGATCACGAGGAGCTTCCGGGAGGCTTCCTCGACGAGGTCGGCGCGCATGGCGCGGTTTCGCACCGCGAGGAGGACGGCCTCCGCGCTCTCCCGTCCGGGATCGGAGGCGCCCGTCGAGCGCGCGAGGGTGCGTCCCTGCGTGTCCATGAGCGAGATGCCGGAGTAGCCGTAGGCGGTGGCCACGCGATCGAGCTGGGGAACGAGCGCGCTCCGCACGTCGCCGCCCTTGCTGCCGCCCTCGAGCACGAAGGCGCGCACGGAAGGGGAGGCGGCGAGCACGTCGGCGTCGGCGCGCCGGGCGTTGAACCAGTCGGAGACGAGCCGCGCGCGTCCCTCGGCGATGGCGGTCACGCGCGCCTGCCAGTTCGCGAGCACGACCTGGCGCTCGCTCTCGATCTGGTACCAGATGAACGTCGAGACGAGCGCGGTTCCGAGGAAGAAGGCGGCGAGGTAAGCCCAGGGCAGGCGCTCGCGTGTCCGCGTGCGGAGGGGACGCGCCCCACGCGGGGTAGAGACCCCCTGGTTGGCCGGACGGGAAAGATCGGCGCGACTGATCATGCGTGCTGTTCCACTCGCTCGATGCTCGTCGGCATCCTAATACATCGTCGGCATCCTAATACAATGGATAGCCCGTCCGATCAGGTTACGAGAGTTTGAGCCCCGAGGCAAGAATTATGCCCGGGCGCCGGAGCCGCGTCGGCACGGCGCCGCGCGGCCATGTAAGGGCCGAAAAGAGCAGGCTTTTGGGGTATTGTATCCGGCATGCCGACCATAGACGCTTCCCGGCTCGAGTCGACCGCGACACGCATCTTCGAGGCCCTCGGCGCGCCCGCCGGCGATGCGGCGTGGATCGCCACGCTGCTCGTGCGCGCCAATCTCCGTGGCCACGATTCTCACGGCGTCATCCGCATCCCGCAATACGCGGAGGCCGTCCGGAAGGGCACCGTCGACCCGAAGTCGCCGATTACGGTGACGGCGGAGACGCCGGTGATGGCGCGCCTCGACGGCGGGCGCGGCTTCGGCCAGGTGGTGGCGCGGCGTGGAATGGACATGGCCATCGCCAAGGCCAAGGCCTCTGGCCTCGCCGCTGTGGGACTCTCGCGCACCGGGCACGTCGGGCGCCTCGCCGACTATGCCGAGATGGCGGCGACGCAGGGTCTCGTCGCCATGCTCTGGGTCAACGCGGTGCACGGCCTCAACGTGGCGCCCTGGGGCGGCTCCGGACGGCGCCTCGGCACCAACCCGCACGCCATCGGCATTCCGGGAGCGGCAGGACCGGCCATGGTGCTGGACTTCGCCACGAGCGTGGTCGCCGAGGGCAAGATGCGGGTGAAGAAGAACCGCAAGCAGCAGGCGCCCCTCGGCTGGTTCATCGACGCCGAGGGTCGACCGGCCACTGACCCCGAGATCTTCTACGGCGATCCCGTGGGCTCGCTCCTGACGGCGGGCGAGCACAAGGGCTACGGGCTATCGCTCGCCGTGGAGATCCTGGGCGGGATTCTCTCGGGCACGGGTCCGGCTGGCCCGCCTCCCGGGGTCTTCGCCAACGGCACCCTCATGATCTGCCTCGATGTGGAGCGCTTCGTGCCCCTGGCGGATTTCCACGCGCAGGTCGCGGGCCTCTTCGGCTGGGTCAAGTCGGCAAAGCTCGCCCAGGGCTCCAAGGAGATCTTGATCCCGGGCGAGCCGGAGGCGCGCCTCGAGGCAGAACGACGGCGGGACGGTGTGCCCGTGGAGGACGAGACCTGGAGTCAGATCGAGCGAGTGGCCGCCGAGCTCGACGTCCGCTGAAGTCATCAGGGGAAGAGACGTTCGATGTTCTTGTAGGCGATCTTCTCGGCGACGTCGGGTGGGAGCTGCTTGAGGAATTTCCTGGCCTCGCCGGCCATGCCCACCACCTGCTCCCAGCGTGACGTGATGTACGTGTCGCTGCCCAGCATGAAGCGATCGGCGTGGCGGACGAGGAGCGCGCGCCAGGCGGGGTCGAGGGTGCCTCCCGGGGCCACGTCGCCGTAGCGGAAGGACAGATCCGCCCACAGGCTCGCGTGCTTGTCCATGAGCGCGCCCACAGCCTGCGGCCCCGAGGACATGCCTGCGTGCGCCCAGATGATCTTCGACCGAGGCTCAATGGCGAAGAGCTCGATGACGGCGGCGTCGTCGGAGTGCGCGTGCAGGTACAGGTTCCGCTGCACGGCCATCTCCGTGATGCGCGCGAGCTCGGGCGTGCGAATGTCCTTGCCGTGGATGTGGAACTCGCCGATCCCCCGGTGCACGCCCTTGGCCAGCCGCTGCTCGAGGTACGCGATGATGGCGGGATCTTTCCACCACGTGCTCATGTCGTCGCGCGTGCGATACGGGCGGAGGATGGGAATGACGCGCTTGGGATCACGCTCGTAGAGCTTGAGCGTGCCGTCGTCGGGCGTGCTGGACACGAGGGCGCGGCGGATCCCCGCCTGATCGAGAATGGCGAACACCTGGTCGGGCGTGTACGCGGTCCAGTCGGGCCGGCTGTAGTGGATATGGCCGTCGAAGAGCGGCGGCTCCGCGCTCCGCACCGGGGTACTGAGCATCAGGAAGGCGAGCGCGAGCAGGACGATGCGCCGCATTGACCCCGAGGCTATCACAACTTAGGATGCCGGCGGGAGGAGCGCCCATGCTCGATGCCGTCGGCATGAACGAGATCAACAAGATCTTCACCGTCCTGGACGCCATGGGCATCCACCGCGAGCACGTGGTGATACCGCTCGGCACCGGGCAGGGCCGCGTGCGCCGCATGCCCAGCGGCAAGCTCGAGATCATCGTGGACGCCACCACGCCCATCGACGAGTGGCTGAAGGGTCTGCCGGAGCTGATCCGCGCCGCGCAGTCCGCGTGAGGGGGGCGGCCCCCCAGCGTCTCGCCTTCCTGCCTTTCCTGGCCGTCGTCTTCTTCAATGTCAGCGGCGGTCCGTACGGGATGGAGGACGCGGTCTCCGTCTTCGGCCCCGGCCTCGCGCTCTGCCTCCTGATCGTCACGCCCCTGCTCGTCAGTCTTCCCGTCGCTCTCGCCATGGCCGAGCTGGGCTCCGCCCTGCCCGAGGAAGGCGGCTATGTCGCCTGGGTCGCGCGGGCCTTCGGCCCCTTCTGGGGTTTTCAGGTCGGGTGGTGGAGCTGGCTCAACAGCTTCGTGGACGTCGCAGTCTATCCGGCGCTCTTCGTCGACTACCTCCGCCACTGGCATCCGGAGATGACCACGACGGAGCGTGCGGGGCTGGCCCTCGGCTTCATCTGGGTCTTGACGGCCGTGAATCTCGCGGGCGTCCGGCTCACGGGCTGGGGCGCGGCGGCCCTGGCCGTCGGCGCGCTGCTCCCCATCGCGTGGCTCACCCTCGCCTCCGCCTCGCATGCCGACCACGCGCCGTGGGTGCCGCTCGCCGCGCCGGGTCAGAGCCTCGTGGGCGGGCTCGGCCTCGGACTCGCGGTGATGATGTGGAACTACTCCGGGTGGGACACGCCGAGCACGGTGCTCGGCGAGACGCGCGCGCCCGAGACCACATATCGCCGCGCGCTCTGGTGGGCGCTGCCCCTCATCGCCCTCGCCAACGTGGCGCCGGTGGCCGCGGGCCTGGCCGCCACGCGGGACTGGCAGGGCTGGCGGACGGGTCACTGGCCCGTGATCGCCTCGGCCGTGGGCGGCCCGTGGCTCGCGGGCGCGGTCGTCGCCGGCGCGGTGACGGCGACGGCGGGGCTCTTCCTCTCCCTCGTCCTCACCAACTCGCGGCTGCCCTTTGCCCTCGCGCTCCGGGGCATGCTGCCGCGATGGCTCGCGGCCACCTCGGGCCGCACGGGCGTGCCGTGGGTCGCGGTCCTCGTGTCGTGCGCGGCCTACAGCGTGTGCGCGCTCTGGTCGTTCAAGGAGCTGATCGTCCTCAACGTGTGGCTCTACTCGCTCACCCTGCTCCTCGAGATGGCCGCCTTCGTGGCCCTGCGGCTGCGCGAGCGGGACCTCTCCCGGCCCTTCCGCGTGGGCGGCGGCGCCGCGGGCTTCTGGCTCACCGCCGTGTTGCCCTCGGCGGCCGCGCTCCTCGCCATGGCGACGGCGGGCTGGCTCAATACCATGGCCGGCCTCGCCGCGGCCCTCACGGGACCGGCGGCGTGGATCTGGTACCGCGCGCGCTCAGCGCCCGCGGGCGGCGGCTAGACGCGCGGCGGCGTCCAGGGCGCTCTCGCGCGGCGCGCGCGGCGTGACGCGCAGTCCCTGCCGTCGCGCCCAGCGCCACACCTGGGCGCGGAAGTAGTCGTCGCCCATGAGGCTCCCCGCCCAGCTCGCCGCCGTCTCTCCCTCGAGACGGAGAGCGCCCGCGACACGGGCGAGGGTCCAGGCGAGCGCCGCGGCCTCCGCGCCGACGACGAGCCGCGCCGTGACGTTCCCGCTCCGGGCCAGGCGTATGACGCGCGGCCCGAGGGCGGCGATCCGCGCCACGGCGTCCGGCGCCTTCGCGAAGCGCCGAGCCCGCGGTTCGTCTCCGTGCCCGAGCCATGTCAGCCCGAGAGAGAAGGCGGAGCCCGCGTCGTGAAAGAGCGGGCCGAGCCCGCCGCGCCGTATCCATCGTCCCCGGGCATCGCGCCCGAGCACGATGGAGCCGGTGCCCGAGAGAACGAGCACGCCGGGCCCGGGGCCGAGAGCGCCGAGATAGGCGGCCTCGGCGTCTGAGATGACGAGAACCTCGCGGGCGAGGCCTCGGAAGCGGCGCGCGGCGAGACGACGCTCGGCCGGAGTCCACACCCCGCGGGAGGCGACGACGAGCCGGGCGACGTCGGAGCCGCGCATTCGCCATCGCCGCCAGATCCTGTCGAGCGTGAGCCCGAGCTCCTCCGACGCGGTGGCCCGCACGCGGGCACGCCGCCGTTTGCCGCGGTCATCGGTGGCCCGCGCGCGCACCCACGTGCCGCCCGCGTCGACGCCCACTGTCCATGTCCGCGCCATGACGGCCATTCTGCCCCTTCGTTGTGCGGCAGCGATATGAATTTGTCCGCTCTAGCATCGTCTCAGGCCCTGTGGGACACTAGCGGCTCGCACGCAAGGGCGAATCGCGGAGAGAGGACAAGGTGATCAGGGTGACCAGACCAATCGTGCTGAGCGTGATCATGGTGATGCTGCTCGCGTCGGCGGGAGCGGCGGCTGCGGCGAGCCCCACGGAGACGGTGCAGGGGGCCGTGAAGCAGGTCTTCCCCGAGCAAGGTGGTACCCCGGTCCAGAAGGTGTCCACGGATCAGCGCCGCGCCCAGATCCGGAAGGCGGCGGAATCGCTCTTCGACTTCGAGGAGATGTCGCGGATCTCGCTGGGCCGATACTGGACCCAGGTGTCGCAGGCCGAGAAGGACGAGTTCATCCGGCTCTTCAGCGGTCTCATCGCCAGCTCTTACATGGGCAAGATCGAGCAGTATGCGGGCGAGCCGATCAGCTATACGGGCGAGCGCGTGGAGGGCAATGCGGCGGTCGTGCAGTCCAGGGTCGTCACCCCCAAGGGCTCGCAGATCGAGATCGAGTACCGCCTCAACAAGGCGGGCGAGCGCTGGGCCGTCTACGACTTGTACGTCGACGGCGTGAGCCTGGTGGCCAACTACAAGACCCAGTTCGGCCGCATCATCCAGCGCGGCTCCTTTGCCGACCTCCTCAAGACGCTCCGCGAAAAGGCCGGCTCCTAGCTCTCGGCCGGGCTCTTTCGCGCGCACAGCAGACCTCGGCTGAGCGCTTCGAGGTTCGAGACCTCCGGACCTCGATGCGCTGGCCCACTTCCCGCCCTTCGACTACGATAGCTCTCACCATGAAGCCTGCCAGCCTGCCCGCTCACGCCACGGACCAGGTGGCGCGTCGGACTTTCCTGATGACGACGGCGGGTGCCCTCCTGGCCGCTCCTCTGGCCGCCGGCGCGCAACCCGCGAGACGGGTCTGGCGGATCGGGTTTCTCGGGGTTGGGGCGCCTGGGCAGCGGACCTCCGAAGAAGCGTTTCGCCAAGGGCTCCGCGAACAGGGCTACCTCGAGGGACAGAGTGTCATCATCGAAGCTCGCTACGCCGAGGGGCGGATCGAGCGACTCGATGGGCTCGCCACCGAGCTGGTACGTCTCAAGGTCGACGTCATTGTCACCGTGGGCATGCAGGGCGCGCTTGCCGCGCGGTCGGCTACGACGACGATTCCGATCGTGGTTGCGACGGCTGCGGATCTCGTCGGGGCGGGCCTCGCGACGAGCCTGGCGCGACCAGGCGGGAATTTGACCGGCACGAGTAGCCTGAATTCGGAGCTGAGCGGCAAGCGAATCGAGTTGCTGAAAGAGCTCCTTCCGGGGCTTTCTCGCCTGGCGGTCTTGTGGAATGGCGCCAACCCAGGTTCGGTCCACACATGGCAAGAGACTCAGGCGGCCGCCCAGAAACTCGCGGTCAAGCTCCGGTCGCTCGAGATCCGAAAGGCTGATGACCTGGGTCAGGCTTTCGAGGTGGCGAAACGCGGGAACGAGAAGGCCCTGGTCGTCATACAGGACTCACTCACGTTGGCAAACCAGACCGTCATCGCCCAGCTCGCGGCTCGATATCGGTTACCCGCGATCTATGGGAGCAGCGGGTTTGTCGAAGCAGGCGGCCTCATGGCCTACGGGGCGAGTCGGCGGGAGCTGTGGCGGCACGCCGCGGTCCTCGTCGACAAGATCCTCAAGGGCGCCAAGCCCGGCGATCTTCCCATCGAACAGCCCACCACGTTCGAGCTGGTGATCAATCTCAAGACCGCCAAAGCTCTCGGCCTGACGATTCCGCCATCACTGCTCGCGCGGGCGGACGAGGTGATCCAATGATCGTTCGCCGCGCCCGGCTTCGCCATAATGGCCCAGGCTCATGGCGTCCACGCTGACCTGGCCCGACTACGCGATCCTTCTCGGATCGCTCCTCGCCCTCATCGCCATCGGGGGCGCCTTCAGCGGCGAGCAGCGCGGTACCGCGGACTTCTTCCTCGCGCGTCGCCGCATCCCGTGGTGGGCGGCCTGCCTGTCCTTTCTCGCCACGGAGATCAGCGCCGTCACCATCATCGCGGTCCCCGCCACCGCCTACAGCGAGAACTGGGAATACGCGCAGTTCTTCGTGGGCTCGAGCCTGGCCAAGCTCGCCGTCGCCTATCTCTTCATCCCCGCCTTCTACCGCTACGACTGCACCACCATCTACGAGTTCCTGCGCCACCGCTTCGGTCCCGCGAGCCAGGTGACGGGCTCGATCTTCTTCTTCATCACGCGGCTCCTGGGCTCGGGGGTGCGACTCATGGCCGCCGCGCTGGCCGTGGCCGTGCTCGTCGGCTGGCCGCTCTGGGCGACCATCGCCCTCTTCACGGTCGTCTCCATTGCGTACATCGGCCTGGGCGGGGTCCAGGCCGTGGTGTGGACCAACGTCTTTCAGGCGAGCACCTTTCTCATCGGCGGCGCGCTCACCGTCGGTTTTCTCGCCTTCAGCATCGACGGCGGACTGGTGGCCATGCTCGGCACCGCCGTCGAGGCCGGACGGCTCGCCGTCATCAACTGGGGACCCGCGCCGGGCGCGCCCGATTTCTGGCGGCGCGTGCTCACCGACCCCAACATCTTCTGGCTCGCCGTGCTCAACGGCTTCGTCGGCTCCATGGCCGCCTTCGGGACCGACCACGACTTGATGCAGCGTCTCCTCACCGTGGAGACGCGCGGGGAGAGCCAGCGCACCCTCGCCCTCACGCCCATCGGGACGTTGGTGACGCTGCTCCTCTATCTCGCCATCGGGGCCGGGCTCTTCACGTTCTACGCCCAGCATCCAGGAGAGGCGCTGCCGCGTCCGGATGAGATCTTCCCCTTCTTCATCCGCACGGTCATGCCCGAACTGCTGCGCGGCGTGATGCTCACGGCCATCGTGCTCGCCTCGATCGATTCGCCCCTCGGGTCGCTCGCCGCCTCCTTCGTCACCGACATCTACCGGCCCGTCCTCGTGCGCGGCGGCACCGACCGCCACTACCTCATGGTCTCCCGGGTGGCCGTGGTCGTCTTCGGCCTGCTCCTCGCCTTCCTCGCCTGGGGCTTTTCCTTCTTCGACAGGATCCTGTGGCTGGCCTTCAAGATCGCCGGGGTGACCTTCGGCTCGCTCCTGGGCGTCTTCCTGCTGGGGCTTCTCACGAAGCTGCGCGCCAACCGGGCCAATGTGGCGGCCATGGTCATCATGGCCGTGGTCAACCTCGTGCTCCTGACGCTCTCGGAGTCGGGGCGCATCGCGCTCGGCTGGTCGTGGCTCGTGATCCTGGGAACGGCGGGGACCATGATCCTGGCGCCGCTCCTTGCCCCCATGCTCGACGGCGATCGCGACGCTCGCGCCTGACGCGCTCCCCTCGTGCGGGCCGGCGGAGTATGATCGGAGCGTGACGCCAGAGCTCGCCCCGCCCGCTGCTGTTCCCGGCGTCGACGACGACGCGAGGATCCGTCTCCGCGCGGGAATCCTGTCGCTCGTCGTGTCGCTGATCCTGCTCGGGGCCAAGTACCAGGCCTATCGGATGACCGGCTCCACGGCCATCCTTTCGGATGCCCTCGAGACCATCGTCAATGTCGTGGCCGCGCTCTTCGCTATCGGCGGCCTCGTCTTTGCCGGGCGCCCCGCCGATCGCAACCATCCCTATGGCCACGGCAAGATCGAGTTCTTCTCGGCGGCTTTCGAGGGCGGGCTGATCGCGTTCGCGGCCGTGGTCATCGTGTACGAGGTCGGCCGGAGCCTCCTCGCCGGGCCCGAAGTCCGCCAGCTCGGCATGGGCGGCCTCATCATCCTCTTCACCGGTCTCGTCAATCTCGTTCTCGGCTGGTATCTCGTGCGCACGGGCCGCCGCTATCGGTCGCTGACGCTCGTGGCCGACGGGCAGCACGTCCTGGCCGACTTCTTGACCAGCTCGGGTATCGTGGTGGGCCTCGGCCTCGTCTACCTGACGGGCATCGCTTGGCTCGACCCCGTGATCGCCCTTGTCGTCGCCCTCTCATTGATGTGGACCGGCTTTCGGCTCGTGCGTTACGCAGCCGGCGGTCTCCTCGACGAGGAGGATTCGGCGCTCCTCACCCGCGTTCTCAGTGGGCTGCAGGCGTATGTCGGGCGCGGCGTGATCCGCGTGCATCACCTGCGCGCGATTCGTTCGGGGCGTTTCCATCACGTCGAGGCCCATCTGGTGGTCCCCGAGTTCTGGAGTGTCGACCGGGCGCACGAGGTAGCGGAAGATGTGGCAGCGCGGGTCATCCAGGATCTCGGGGTCGAGGGCGAGATGGTTTTCCACACCGACCCCTGCCATCGGATCTACTGCGCAGTCTGCGATCTCGAGGACTGCCCGATTCGACGCGAGCCCTTCCGGAAGGTGACGCCCCTCACGCTGGAGGAGGCCGTGCAGCCCGACATGCCCCGTCTCGTACCCTAGCCTGGCACCCCGGCCGAGAGGGGGCGCCCTTCGCGATGCCCGCTCATGGGCCTTCGAGCCGCGCAATCGCGGGGAACACCTCCGCCTGCGCCCGTCGCAGGTCCTCGACGAAGTCGACCTCCGTCCAGGGCAATCCCGTCACGTCCACCGGCTGGACGTGCTGGCGGCTCACGAGAAGATGCAGCGCATCCTCGTACTCGCAGAGCCGGTGGCTCTCCTCGATCACCTGCTCGAGCAGGCGCACCAGCTCCGGGCCTGCCTCCGCGCTGCATTTGAAGAAGCCAACGCCCTCCCCGATCTGGTCCCACCCCTCGGGAACCACCTTCTTGCCGAGGGCGATCACCCGATCGCTCTTCGTATAGACCTTGACTTCCTCGCCAGTGTCGGCAAAACCGCCATCGACGAGGAGGGCGTTCGGAGCTGCCGACCCAACGAGCCGACGCAGAAACTCCCGGGGGAACACGACATCGGCGTCCATGATGAGGGTCGGCCCCCCGACGATCACATCGCGCGAGCTGTAGAGGGAGACCGCCGAGCCCAGTCGATAGGCGGGGTTGTCGATGAACTGCACCACCATGCCAGGCGGAGCGGAGGCCGAGAGGGCTGTCACCTGATCCGCGCAGTGCCCGACCACGATCACGACGCGCGGGACGCCAACCGCATGCAGAGCTGCCATCATCCACGCGAGAATCGGACGGCCTCCGACGGGTAGGAGCGATTTCTGGGTCCGGTCGGTCAGCGGCGCCAGCCGGCGGGCCACGCCCGCGGCGAGGATGATGGCCGTCACGTCATGCCCCGGCATAAACGCGAGTATAGTATCGTAACCGTGTTCCTGGCCAAAGAAGTGGAGCGGACGGACGTGCCTCGCGGTCCGACACGGAGGATGCACAGGCGGATGAGAGAGAAGACTCGCGGGCCCGAGACGCAGCGAGGGCATGACACCCCCGCCTCACCGATCCAGGAGTTCAAGCGCGACGGCTTCGTGGTGGTACCCGGCCTGTTCGACACGGGGGAGATGCAGCGGATCTCGGCGTGGACCGATGAGCTGCAAGGTCTCCCCGAGGTTCCCGGTCGACAGATGATGTACTTCGAGCCGAGCCTGCTGCGTCCCGGAGAGCGCGTGCTCCAGCGGATCGAGAATTTCTGCCCGTTCCATACCGGCTTTGCCGCCCTGTGCGACGGTGACAAGCTGTGCGGCACGGTGTCCCAGCTCTTCGGGGAGCCGGCCGTGCTCTTCAAGGACAAGATCAACTTCAAGCTGCCTGGAGGCGACGGCTTCAAGCCCCATCAGGACCAGCAGGCGGGCTGGAGCACCTACGCCGACCTGTTCATCACCGCCATGGTCAGCCTCGACGCCACCACCGCCGACAACGGCTGCCTGGAGCTCTGCGCCGGGCAACACACACGCGGACTTCTCGGGGGTGAGTGGACGCCCCTGACCGACGACGACATGCGTCGCCTGGGGGCCCGCCCGGTGCCAACCCGGACCGGCGACGCCGTGTTCTTCGATTCCTACACGCCGCACGCCTCGGGCCCGAATCTCACCGCGGAGCGTCGGCGCGTGCTCTACATCACGTACAACCGGCAGTCTGCCGGGGATCACCGCGTGCGCTACTATGCCGACAAGCGGAAGAATTTTCCGCCCGACATCGAGCGTGACCCCACCCGGACGTACACCTTTCGTGTCTGAGTCGACCGCACGGCCCGGCGGCCTTGATTCCCACGGCCGATTCTGTTACTCAAGAAAGGCGTGGAACCCATAAGATGACGTTTTTGCGAGCGTCCCGAGTGATGATTGTTCTCGCGGCCTCCCTTTCCATCGCCTCTCCCGCGTACGCCTACCTCGATCCGGGAACCGGGAGCATGCTCCTCTCGGCCGTGTTCGGAGTGGCGGCAGCGGTGGCGCTGGCCGTCAAGATGTTCTGGTACCGGATCGTCGGCTTGTTTCGAGGCAAGAAGCGCGGGCTTCGGCCGGGAACGGCGGAAGGCGCACCCGTAGCGGACGAGTAGCGCGCCTCCGCGGTGGACCCACGCGTGCGCCGGGCGGGCAGCGCCGAGCGACCACGGCTCGGGCGCGGTGACGGCCCATGAAGCTCTGGCAGGACTGGAGCAGCTACCGACGCTTCCAGAACCTTCCCTCGAGCGATCGCAATATCGTCTTCTACTCGGAAAGCCACCAGGACTGGCATCATCTCCAGCCCCTCATCGAGTTTCTGATCGAGAGACTGTCCCGCACGGTCTGCCACGTCACCTCCGAGCAGGTGGCGCCCGTGCCGTCGGTCTCCCGGCCCGGCCTCCACGCCTTCCGCATCCGCCCGGGCGCCGTGTGCATCTGGTTCTTCCAGGCGCTCAAGGCGGACGTCATGGTTCTCACCATGCTCGATCTCCAGAACTTCCAGCTCAAGCGATCGATCCACCCCGTTCGATACGCCTACGTGTTCCACAGCATGGGGAGCACGCACATGGTGGACCACGAAAACTCTTACGATCACTACGACAGTCTCCTGTGCACGGGACCGCACCACGTCGCGGAGATCCGCCGGCGCGAGCAGCTGAAGGGCCTGTTCCCCAAGCACCTGTTCGCCTACGGCTACCCCCGGCTCGAGCGGCTCGTCGCCCTGGCCGCTTCCCATCCGCGCGAAGCGTCGAACACGACGACCGCCCTCCTCGCGCCGACATGGGGCGAGCATTCGATCCTGCACGTGTGCGGCGAGCTGTTGATCGGCATCTTGCTGGGGGCGGGCATCCGCGTGATCCTGCGGCCGCACTACCAGACGGCTCGGCTGGCGCCGCGCCTCGTGCAGAGCCTGGTTGCCCGGTTCGGAGCGGACCCGCGCTTCCGGCATGTGGATCGTATGGAGGAGAGCGCCTCCCTGCTGGAGTCCGACCTCCTCATCTGCGACTGGTCAGCCATGGCCATCGAGTACGCTCTGGGACTCGGCAAGCCGGTGCTCTTCGTCGACGTCCCGCCCCGCGTGCGGAACCCGACCTATGCGGAGCTCGGACTGGAGCCGATGGAGCTGCGCATCCGTCGGGAGCTGGGAACCGTGCTGCGCCTCGACCGATTGCCGGAGGCGCCGCAGCACGTGGCCGCGCTGCTTCGCGGCTCGGCAGCCTTTCGTGTGCGCACCGCCGCCCTGCGGGAAGAATGGGTGTTCAACTTCGGGCGGAGCGTTGAGCTGGGGGCGCGGGAGATTGCTCGCATGGCGGACGAGCGGGCGGGCGTCGGAGCGTCGGGGGCTCCTCGCTGAGCGCTTGGTGCCGGCCCGGCAGGGGGAGATGAGCATCCGAAGGCGGCTTCTCCGCTGGTCGAACCGGTTTGCCCTCGTCAACGCCGCCCTTCTGGCCGTGGTGGGTCTGCGTTATCTCTGGTACTACTTCGCTCTCACGCCTTCGCCGGCCTGGCTCTACGCCATCGTCGCCTTCATGGGCCACGTGGCCATGCTGGCCTATATCCCGATCGTCCTGGTGCTCGTCCCCGTGACGATGCTGATCCCGCGGCCGCCCGTGATTCTATCTTTCGGCGTTTTTCTGGCCAGCGCCGTTCTCAGCTTTCTCGCCCTTGACAGCCTCGTCTTCGCCGAGAACCGATATCACCTCGGCATCTTGACGATCACCTTGCTCGCGCCCCCGTCCTGGGCGTTTTTCGCGCTCTACTTTCTTCTGGGCACGGCCA
>QHSC01000232.1:0-11458 GCA_003220345.1 Candidatus Rokuibacteriota bacterium
GGCTCCCAGGGATTCTCCGCCTCGTTCTCCGCGATGCAGTACGCCATCTTGGCGGGGCTGCCCTGGGTGGCCCGGTCTCCCGTGCCGGGGAGCCCGCCCCCCACATTCATCAGGAGCAGGCGCACGGCGCGGCCGATGGTCATGTTGGCGCGGAAGCCCTGGCCGAAGGCGTTGTAGCCCGCGTTGATCTCGAGCTCGCGCGCGATGGGGCCGTTGACGATCATGAGCGGCGCGACGGGATGCGTGGTCGCCTGGATGGAGTCGAGGTTGAAGTCGGGATCGGCGAGGGCTTCGACCGCGGTGATGATCACGGGCAGGTACTCGGGTCGGGCGCCGGCCATGACGGCATTGATGGCGATGCGCTCCACGGTCGCCTCGCCCTGGCGCGGGGGCAGGACGGCCACCACCTCGCGCGAATCGCGATCGGTCCAGCGGAGGCACTCGCGCACGGCCTCGTCCGTGGGCGGGACGATGGGCAGCCCGTCCGTCCAGCCGCGCTCCTGATAGAGGCGGTTGATGGCCGTGTAGGAGCCGTCCAGCCGGAACGTCTTGGCCGCGGGGCCCGCCGTGCTCATGACCTGGTGACGGCGCGCACCACCGTCTCGATGGCGAGATCGGCCTTCTTCACCACCTCTTCCTCGTGGATGCCGCCGAGGGGATGCGGAATGAGCGCCAGGGGCAGCTCAGCCAGCCCGCGGTTCCTCGCCTCGAGCGTGGCCAGCGACTCGAACTCCTTGGTGCCCATCACGACGGTGGGAATGCCGTGCTGCTCAAGCACGATGGCGCCGTGGATACTCCACGACGTGCACGACCCTCAGTCGGCGCTACCCACCAGGACGAAGTCGCACGTCGTCAAGTCGGCGAGGATCGACGGCGACGGCGGGCCCGCGATACCCTTCTCGCGCTTGATGACGTCGCGCACGCCGTACCGCTCCTTCAGGCGCTCCACCACGGCCAGCATGAGGGTGCCGGCATTGGCCTTGCTGTTGTCGAGGATGCCCGCGCGCTTGCCGTGGAGACTGGCCAGGCGCGGGGCGAGGCCGGTGGCCAGGATCTTCGGCTCGGCCGTCGGGTCGTAGAGCAGGTCACCTTGCTCGCTCATGGAGATCTCCTCTCTCCGGGATCACACCTCAGAGACACCCGCGTAGTCTACCTCCGTGCCTGCCCGGCGTGAGGAAATTACTCCGGAGAGGTCGAGCTCCTGGATAGCGCAAGCCCGCCGCGCCTTTCGGCGCGGCGGGTCGCCTCGAGATCACCCGTGCAAAACTATGCGGCTCCGGTCATGCGTCATCGCTGACGCAGGCTGCGCACGTAGATCGCGTCAGCCACCACATCGTTGGCGCGAATCTCGTCGGCGTAGATGACCGATGCGGTCACTTCCGGCGCCCGGATGTTGCCCAGCGAGCTGGAGCCACTCATGGTGACGCCACCCGTCTGGTAGATCACACCATGCACCTGATCGGCGTCGATCCGGTTCGCGTAGATCGTGCGGGCGCGCACGAGCCGGGCGCTGATCTGGTCAGCCTGCAACGTCGGGGACGCCACCACCACCGGGGGCGGCGTCACTGTCGGAAGCGTGGTGTCAGTGCCGAACTCCATTCTCGCCAGAGGCTCCCACGCCCATCCGGCGGAAGCAGTGAGCGCGGACACTCCGAGGAGCGCCGCGCCAAGTAGAGTCTTCCCTCTCGTCATGTCGACCTCCTGATCGGGGTTTTCAGCCTTGGTTATCGGGATCGTCTCGAGTGGGGGCTGCTCGCGATCTTTGCCCCCGGAGTCCTAGCAGCATCGGCTGTGCCAGCGCGCCCGTTCCGGTCCCTCCTTTCCCATCCGGACCGCGGCTCGACCTCGAAACCCCGCTTCCAGGCGCCGATGGGGACTGGCCGTGTCGCGTGACCCTGTCACGACTTCGCGCCAGGATTACCCGGTCGGTCGGAGAGATTACCGAGGCAGACATCTCTTCCCCTGCGCGTCTTCATATCGCCCGTCACCCGTCACATCGACTGAAGAACTCGATGCGCTGCGACGAGTTGACGACGCGACGCGTGGAGATTACGCTCAGCGCGTCCACTTCGCGGTAACCGCAGAACCTACAGGAGGCTTGGCGACGTGCATGATCTCGTGATCGAGGGCGCGCGCATCATCGACGGCCTGGGGACTCCGGCGCGCGACGGCGGCGTCGCCATCACCGGCGGCCGCATCACCGCCATCGGGCAGGGCCTGGGCCCGGCCCGGCAAACGGTGGATGCCCAGGGCCTTTGCCTCACCCCCGGCATCGTGGACATCCACACGCACTATGACGCGCAGCTGACCTGGGATCCCTTCGCCACGCCGTCGACGTCGCTGGGCGTGACCACGGTGGTCATCGGCAACTGCGGCTTCACCATCGCGCCCTGCCGGCCCCAGAACCGCGACCTGATCATGCGCAATCTCACCCATGTCGAAGGCATGTCGCTCGACGCCATGCGGGCGGGCATCCAGTGGGACTTCGAGAGCTATCCGGAGTATCTGGGCGCGATGGAGCGGCGGGGCGTCGTGCCGAACGTGGCCTCCCTGGTTGGGCATTCCTCGGTGCGCACCTACGTGCTGGGAGAGGAGGCGGCCAGCCGCACGGCCACGGACGCCGAGATCGCCGAGATGAGGCGCATCGTGCTCGAGGCCGTGCAGGCGGGCGCCATCGGCTTCGCCACCTCCACCCTCGAGCAGCACAACGGGGAAAATGGCATTCCCATGCCCTCCCGGCTCGCCGACGAGAAGGAAATGCTGGCCCTCACGGGGGCCTTGGGCGAGGCCGGCCGCGGCATCTTCATGCTGACCAAGGGCATGACGTCCACCATCCCGTGGCTGGAAAAGATCGCCCGTGCCAACGGCCGGCCCGTCATGATCGCGGCCATGTTCGTGGACCCGGGCGATCCCACCCGCGTCTTCAAGGAGCTGGGCGAGATCGAGCAGGCGCGCGCGCGTGGCCGCGAGCTCTGGGCGCAGGTGGGCTGCTTCCCGCTGGGGATGGAGTTCACCCTGCGCCACCCCTATCCGCTGGAGGCGCTCATGGCATGGCGCCCCGCGCTGACCGCGCCCGACGAGACGCGCTACCGGCAGGTGCTGGCCGATCCGAGCTTCCGGCGTGCCCTGACCAGGGAGATGGGCGAGCCCGGCGTGCCGAATCGTATCAGCAACGCGAACTGGGATTATCTGACCATCGCGGAAGTGAAGAAGCCCGAGCTGAGGCCGCTCGAGGGCAAGACCATCGGCGAGCTGGCCCGCGAGCAGAAGCGCGAGCCTTTCGACGTCTTCCTCGACCTGGGGCTGGCCGACGACCTCGAAACCATGTTCGACTGCCGGCTCTTCAACACGGACGAGAAGAAGGTCTCCGAGCTCCTGCGGCATCCCTGCGCGGCGGTGGCGCTCTCGGACGCGGGCGCGCATCTCTCCTTCCTCTGCGACGCGGGCTTCGGTCTCCATCTCTTCGGACACTGGGTGCGCGAGCGCGGCGACCTCACGCTCGAGCAGGCGGTGCGCGCGGTGACGACCACGGTGGCCGACGCCTATCGCATCAAGGACCGGGGGCGGCTCGTGCCGGGGGCGTGGGCGGACCTGATGCTCTTCGATCCCGCCCGGGTCGGGCGAGGCGAGAAGCGCCGGGTGAACGATCTGCCCACGGGCGCCTCGCGCCTCGATACGCCAGCCGTCGGCCTCCACGGTGTCTGGGTCAACGGCGTGCGCACCGCCGACGAGCGCGGTGTGATGGCCGACTGTGGCCGCCCCGGGCGCGTGCTGAGGGAGTTCGCGGCGTAGGGCCGGGCACGTGGCTCCCCCGCTCCCGTCCTGTCCATCGCCGACCACGTGATCCAGTAGAGGCCCGCGCTGGCCGCCATCCTGTTCCTCTACTCCGCCACCATGTTCGTGGGGGCGACGCTGCTCTTCGTCGTCCAGCCCATGGTGGGCAAGATGATCCTCCCGCTCCTCGGTGGCACGCCGGCCGTGTGGAGCACGTGCATGGTCTTCTTCCAGGCCGCCCTCCTGGCCGGCTATGCGTATGCGCACGCCAGCACGGCGTGGCTTGGCGCCTCGCCACGCCAGGCGCTCCTGCATCTGGGGATCCTCGTCATTCCGCTGTCCGTCCTGCCCTTGGCCGTGAACCCGCACTTCCTGCGGGCGGGCGATGCGAACCCGGTGCTGGACGTGCTCCTGCTGCTCTCCGTCTCCGTGGGGCTGCCCTTCTTCGTGGTCAGCGCTACCGCCCCCCTGCTCCAGAAGTGGTTCAGCCACACGGGGCATCCGGCGGCCCGCGATCCGTACTTCCTCTATGCCGCGAGCAATCTCGGCAGCATGCTCGCCCTGCTGGGCTATCCCACCCTGATCGAGCCGCGGCTCCACGTGCGCGGCGAGAGCTGGATGACGCAGACCCGGCTCTGGAGCATCGGGTATGTCGCTCTCGCCGTCCTGATCGCGCTCTGCGCCTTCGTGCTGTGGCGGCGCGCGGCGGCGCCCGCGCCCGTGGCCTCATCGGATGCGCCGGCCGGCCCGGAGCTGGGCGGGCCCGCGCCGGCCGAGTCGTCGGAACCGCCGGCCTCCTTCACGTCGATCCGGCCCGCGTCGATGCTACCCGCGTCGATGCTGGATAAAGAGCCGCCGAGCATGAGACGCCGGCTGCTCTGGATCGTCCTCGCCTTCATACCCTCGAGCCTGTTCATCGGCGCCACCACCTACATCACGACAGATGTGGCCGCCGTGCCCTTGCTCTGGGTCTTGCCGCTCGCCATCTACCTGCTGAGCTTCATCCTGACCTTCGGCCATTGGCCCGACCGGCTCCACCGGCTTGTCAGGAGGGCGACGCTGCCCGTCATCCTCACCGTCCTCTTCCTCATGGTCTCGGGGTTCAAGCAGCGCATCTGGATCACCATGCTCTGGCACTTCCTGCTGCTTCTACTCGTGGCGCTCGCCTGCCACGGCGAGCTGGCGCGGAGCCGGCCGAGCTCCCGATATCTGACCGGGTTCTATCTGCTCCTCTCCGTGGGCGGGGTGCTGGGCGGGCTCTTCCCGGCCGAGTCGTCGGAACCGCCGGCCTCCTTCACGTCGATCCGGCCCGCGTCGATGCTACCCGCGTCGATGCTGGATAAAGAGCCGCCGAGCATGAGACGCCGGCTGCTCTGGATCGTCCTCGCCTTCATACCCTCGAGCCTGTTCATCGGCGCCACCACCTACATCACGACAGATGTGGCCGCCGTGCCCTTGCTCTGGGTCTTGCCGCTCGCCATCTACCTGCTGAGCTTCATCCTGACCTTCGGCCATTGGCCCGACCGGCTCCACCGGCTTGTCAGGAGGGCGACGCTGCCCGTCATCCTCACCGTCCTCTTCCTCATGGTCTCGGGGTTCAAGCAGCGCATCTGGATCACCATGCTCTGGCACTTCCTGCTGCTTCTACTCGTGGCGCTCGCCTGCCACGGCGAGCTGGCGCGGAGCCGGCCGAGCTCCCGATATCTGACCGGGTTCTATCTGCTCCTCTCCGTGGGCGGGGTGCTGGGCGGGCTCTTCAACGCGCTCATCGCCCCCGTCGTCTTCCACTCGCTCGTGGAGTATCCCCTCGTGATGGTGCTGGCCGGCGTGCTCCTGAGCGCTCGAGACCCCGAGCCCTCCCGGAGCCTTCGCGTGGATCTGGCTCAGGCCCTCGCCGTGGTGGCGCTGGGCCTCGTGCTCTACTCCGACTCGCTTTCCGTGCGGATCGATTTCGAGTTTCTCACCGGTCTCCTCAAGATCCCGTCGGAGACGGCCGTGGCGTGGCTGACTCCGATCCGGCGCGCCGTCAACAAGATCCTGATGTACGGACTGCCACTCGCCGGGGTCTTTTTCCTGCGGCGGCGCCCCTGGGTCATGGGCGTGGCCCTGGGCTGCCTGCTCCTCGTGTCCGGCTCCATCGACGCGCGGCGAGACGATCAGATCCGCCAGGCGCGGAGCTTCTTCGGCGTGCTCCAGGTCTCCCGCGACGAGAGCTACACGGAGCTGCGTCACGGCACCACCCTGCACGGCCGCCAGAGCCGCGATCCCGCGCGGCGCGGCGAGCCCCTCTCGTACTACGCGCGGGAAGGCCCCATCGGGCGACTCTTCGCGGAGCTGGACAGGCGGAGCACCACGCGGCGCAGCGCCGTGATCGGCCTCGGCACGGGGACGCTGGCGGCGTACGCGCGGCCCGGTGACGCCATCACCTTCTACGAGATCGATCCGCTCGTTCGCGACATCGCCTTCGACCGCAGATACTTCACCTACCTGTCGGATGCGGCCGCCCGCGGCGTCTCGGTGCGCATGGAGATGGGCGACGCCCGCATCCGTATGGAGGCGGTGCGGAAGGAGCGGCCCGGGGAGCACTACGATCTGATCGTGGTCGATGCCTTCAGCTCCGACGCCATCCCCGTGCACCTGCTCACGCGCGAGGCCCTGCGTCTCTATTTCGACATGCTCAAGGTGGGCGGCCTCCTCGCGCTCCATCTCTCGAACCGCTATCTCTCCCTGGAGCCGGTGGTGGCCAACCTCGCCGAGGACGCGCGGCTCGAAGGAGTGATCTGGTCGGACGAAGCGCCAGCCACCGACGGCGCCACCAGCTCGACCTGGGCCGTGCTCGCCCGGACGCGCGAGGCCCTGGGGAACATGGCGCGCGACGAGAAGTGGAATGCCGAGAAGCTCGAGGTGGACCCTCGCGTGGGCGTCTGGACGGACGACTTCCACAACTTGCTGAGGGTATTTTCCTGGTGATAGGGGCAGGCCACCGCCGGACAGCCCTCACCGCGGGCTGTCCGGCTCTGTGTTCAGCGGGCTACTACTTCTCGGCGGTGGGACGCACGGCCTGCACCTGGACGGCGACCGCGCGAGCTCCCTGAGGTTCGGTCGTGATGGTGACGAAGTCTCCCGCCCGAAGGTCGGAGAGCTCTAGCGAGCGCTCCGTGTACGCCCACGGCCACCCGAGGTTTCCGTCCGGCGTCCGCTCCGCCAGGCCGAAGCGCGTGCCCGGAGCAATCTGGAAGACGCGACGGGCGGGGGCGGTGGCGGGACCATACCAAGGGCCCATCTCGTCGATGGTGATCGTGCCCCGACCCGGATCGGCGGCCACGACCACGCCGGAATGCCGTTCGCTGCTGGCGGCCCAGATGGGGGACGCCGTCAACAGCAGACCGAGCGCGAACCCGACGCTGAAATATCGCATCATGAGCATCCTCCTTATGGCCGGACTTGTGGCCTGACTCTTATGGCCTGAGTGACCCACGCCGCCGCCAGACCGAAAGGCGTCGGGGCTCATTTTGCCTAAGCAAGTCCAGCATGGGATGTGCCACCGCTCCCTCAGGTCCGGTCTACTCGTTCTGAGAGGCAGCGAGCTCCGAATCGCTGGTCCCAAGCGCCGAATGGACGCAGTCGACCAGGAAACGGGCGATCAGAGCGAAAGAACTTCTCAGGAAAGATTTCCCGCGGCCGAAGCGACAACCGGGACGCGAAGAACCCAGACGGAAGGAATCGCAGGCGGCTAGAGCTTCTTCCAGGTGCTGTCGGGATCGAATCTTCTCATCGCGCGCGCGATGTCGGCGGTGTGGGGGCCCAGGTCCTTCTGATACACGACACCCGCATGATTCACGATGAACGTAATCACGCCGGAGGACCTGTACTCCGCGGGATATGCGACAAGGGCGAAACCTCCGATCATGTGTCCACGGACCACGTAGTCGTAGGCGCCGTCCGGCGCATGGGGACCCTGGACCGTCAAGATTCGATAGTGGTAGCCCCAGTATGGCTCCGCCCGACCGCCCACTTCCTTGTAGCCTTCGCCCTGGGCCTTGGCTACGAGCGGGCCGAGCGGGCTCGGCGCTTCGCCCGGCGGCGTCTCCCAGTAAAGACCGTCCCGCTGGCCGGGGCTCGAAGCGAAGTGCCGGGCGTATTCGAGCAGGCGGTCCTGGTCGGGATCGCGCGCGTAGTACTCGCGCTGTGCGTCCACGTAGGCGAGGCAGACCTGCATGGCGCTGAGCTCATTTCTGCCGATACGCCGGTTGAGTATCTCCTCCTTGCCGCGCGCGGTGTCGAAGCGCCAGCCAGCGCCGTCCTGTACGAGGGGAATCGGCGAGGGCCAGTCGCTGGCCCCGACCAGGAGGGTGACCTGCGCGTCACCCGCGCGGACCAGCCGATGGGCTTCCTCGTACGAGCGAACGAAGCGATCGCGGCTGTTGCGATCCGCGACCTCGTCACCGGACGAGACGAGCTGCCGCGCATCCGGGCCGAGAATGGCCAGCATGGCTGTCCTGTCGGCGGTCTTCACGGCCTCCACCAGCGCCGTCACGGCGGCCTCGGGCGAGGGAAAGCGCTGTTGCTTGACGCCGGCCGCGAAGGTGGACAGGGTCCAGGCCAGGATGAGCCCCAGACCGATGCTCGTCACGATCCAGGAACTTGCGCGCGAAGCAGATGGCATCGGAGGCGTGCGGCTCATGACCGCTTCTCCCTGCCTGGAACCCCGCCACCGTGCGGCCGCTGTGCCGGTGGCGCTGACGGGGCCGGGGCGCTCGGAGCCGGAGGCGGACTCGGCGGAGCCACTGTGGCCGGAGGACGGGCGGGAGCGCTCACGGGTGGGGGCGCGATACGAGGGGCGGGAGCGGGCTGGGCGATGGTCTGTCGGCTCTCACGACCGCGTTCACCGTGGGCACGAGCATCACCGCCGTTCCCGATCCCCTGAAACATTCCGGGCTCCCGGCGCTGAGGCTGCTCGGCCGGCGGCTGCACTCGTCCCTGGGGCACGCGAGCAGCCCAATCTGGCTGCCCTCGCTCCTGATCAGTCCGTCCCGGCTGCGATCGTCCGGGCTCCACGCGCCGTGATTCGCTTCGCTCGGGCTGCGCTCGGCCCTGATCGGCGCGCCTCGGCTCCACACCGGTCTGCGGCGCCCGTCCTTGATCCACGCGTCCCGGCTCCACGCGTCCCGGCTCGATTCGCCCGCGGAAGGGCTCCCGCGACGCCGTATCCGCCGGTCTCGGCCCGCCCACGCGCTGCTGGATGGACGCATCACGATAGCCGACACCTCTCCGGTGAGCGACATTGTGCTCCCAGGAGAACCGGTTGCCCTCCACGCGCACGGCCCTCACCCGCTCGAGCTCGTCACGCCGCGGCTCCACATTCACCACCTCGGTGAAGCGGCGATATCGCGGGGCATCGATGACCACGTGGTGGCGGTGCCAATCGAAAATCCCCCACAATCCGAGCCCCACGAAGATGCCCGGGCCGAACGAGAAGAAGGCTCCGCCCACCGGCCAGCCCACCGGGTAGTAGTAGTACGGCGGATAGGCTGGATAGGGCCAGGGGCCATAGACCACGATGGGGTTGTAGACCGGCACGTAGATGACCTGGGGATTGACGGGCACGATCTGGATGATCGGCTGGGGGGCCTGCTCCACGACCACGGTTTGCTGCGCCGTGGTGGCGAGCGTTCCTTGAGCCTGGGCTCGCGCGCGCAGCCGCTGGACGGCATCCATCAGGTCCTGTTGCTGGCCCAGGAAGGCGTCGCCGAGCTTTTGCGTCCAGTCGAGCCTGTCGTTCATCATGGCGAGCACCTGCGGGAAAAGGACGAGCGACTTCACGCTGTCGTCCCACGGTTGCGCCCGCAGCGCGTCATTGAGGGGCCCGCCCTGCAGGCTCGGGTTGGCCTGGACAAAGCGCGCCGCCTGGACCACTTCGAGAGGATAGGTGGCGGCCATCAGGACCTGCGCCAGCAAGGGGTCGGGATAGAGGGCAATCGGGGCGGCGATCTGCTCCAGCTGCTCGGGCACGAAGAGCGCCGGCGGCGCGGACGGCGGAGGAGGTGGGATCGGTACCTGAGCAAGCAGCGATGCGGGCATGGCCATGAGAAGCGCCAGCACACCGGCCAAAGCTTGCTTCCAGAGCCTCATCGCGTTTCGCAGCCTCCTGTATTCGTTATCGACCCGCGCGCCACCTGCGTCAACGAGTAGGCCGGCCCCCCGCGGACAGAGGCGCGGTGGCAGTGGTAGGATAGGCGCCGACGTCCACCCTTGGATCCCAAGGAGCCCCGAACGTGACCACCAAAGATCGCATCAGCGGCGTCCTCTCCCCTGTCGTCACGCCCTTCAAGTCTGACCTTTCTACCGACCCTGACCGCTTCGTCCGGCAATGCCGCTGGCTCCTGACTCAGGATGTAGGACTGGCGGTGTTCGGAACTAATTCAGAGGCCAACTCACTTTCCACCGAAGAGAAGATCGAGCTTCTGGACCGGCTGGTGGGGGCGGGGCTCGACCCCGCGCGCATGATGCCCGGTACGGGCTGCTGCGCGCTGCCCGACTCGGTGCGCCTCTCGGCGCATGCCATGAAGCTCGGCTGCGGCGGGGTCCTGATGCTGCCGCCCTTCTACTACAAGGGCGTGAGCGACGATGGGCTCTTCAAGAGCTTCGCGGAAGTGATCGAGCGCGTGGGTGACCGGCGGCTGCGGATCTACCTCTATCACATCCCGCCTGTGTCTCAGGTGCCCATCACGGTCGGGCTCATCGAGCGGCTGCTCAAGGCCTATCCCGGCATCGTGGCGGGGGCCAAGGATAGCTCGGGCGACTGGAACAACACCCAGGCCTATCTGGTGAACTTCGGCAGCCAGGGCTTCGACGTCTTCGCGGGGAGCGAGACCTTCTTGCTGCAGAACATGCGCAACGGCGGAGCCGGGTGCATCAGCGCGACGGCCAACATCAATCCCGGCCCCATCGCCAGGCTCTTCGCCACCTGGAAAGAGGCGGATGCCGATCAGCAGCAGGCCAAGCTCGACCAGATTCGCGGCATCGTCTCGCGCTATCCGATGATCCCGGCCCTCAAGGCCACCATTGCGCACCATGGCGGCGATGCATCATGGGCAACGGTGCGACCGCCCCTGGTCGCCCTCACGCCCGAGCAAAGGGCGTCGCTGGTCAAGGAGCTGGACGGGGCCGGCTTCACCATGCCCGGCCTCAAGGACTCGGGAGTCAAGAACTAGGGGGACCCATGATCACGCTCACCGTGAACGGGAAGAGACGGCAGGTCGACGCCCCGCCCGACATGCCCCTGCTCTGGGTCATCCGAGAAAAGCTCAATCTCACGGGTACGAAGTTCGGCTGCGGCGTCGCCGTCTGCGGCGCCTGCACCGTGCTCGTGGATGGCTCGCCCGTGCGCTCCTGCGTCACCACGGCCGGTGCGGTCGCGAGCAAGAAGATCACCACCATCGAAGGTTTGTCCGCCAAGAACGACCATCCCGTCCAGAAAGCGTGGATCGAGCTCGACGTGCCTCAGTGCGGCTACTGTCAGTCGGGGCAGATCCTCTCGGCCGCCGCGCTGCTTGCCCAGAAGGCCACGCCGACGGACACGGATATCGACAACGCCATGGCGGGTAACATCTGCCGTTGCGGGACGTACCAGCGGATCCGCGCGGGCATTCACCGCGCCGCCCAGATCAAGAAGGGAGGCGCA
>QHSC01000232.1:11532-13880 GCA_003220345.1 Candidatus Rokuibacteriota bacterium
TCAAGATCGATCGCGACGGCCTCGTCACCATCGTCAATTCCGTCGTCGAGATGGGTCAGGGATCGCTGACGACCATGCCGGCCATCGTGGCCGACGAGCTCGATACGGATCTGGGTAAGGTCCGCGTCGACCAGGCCCCCGCCAATCCCAAGCTCTACGCGAATCCGATAACGAACAGCCAGTCCTATGGCGGCAGCCGCGGCGTGCGCGATCACATCACCATGCTGCGCAAGGCGGGAGCGGCGGCGCGCGAGATGCTGATGCAGGCGGGCGCCAACGAGTGGGGCGTGCCGCTGGACGACGTGACCACGGAGCCGGACGCGGTCGTTCACAAGTCGACGGGGCGACGGCTGCCCTATAGCGCGCTGGTCGACAAGGCGGCCAAGCTGCCCGTGCCGCAGAACCCCAAGCTCAAGACGCCAGATCAGTTCCGCTACATCGGCAAGGCCATGCCCCGTCGCGACACGCCACTCAAGATCAACGGTGCGGCCATCTACGGCATGGACGTCCAGGTGCCGGGCATGCTCATCGCCTCCATCGAGCGCTGCCCCGTCTTCGGAGGCAAGGTCAAGAGCTTCGACGCCACGGCGGCCAGGCGGATCCGTGGGGTCAAGCAGGTGGTGCAGGTCTCGAACGGCCTTGCCGTTGTCGGCGATTCGTTCTGGACGGTGACGCGCGGCCGCAAGGCGCTCAAGGTCGAATGGGACGAGGGTCCGGTGGCCGCCGTGAGCAGCGCGAGCATCAGCCAGGGGTATGAGGCCGCGTCGGGCCAGACGGGACAGGTCGCGCGCAACGACGGCGATGCCGACAAGAGCCTCGCCGCGGGCGGCAAGACGGTGGAGGCGATCTACCAGGTGCCCTTCCTCGAGCACGCGTGCATGGAGCCGATGAACGCCACGGCCCTCGTGAAGCCCGATTCCTGCGAGATCTGGGCGCCCACGCAGAATCCGGGAGGCACACAGATGACGGGGGCGCGCATCTCGGGCGTGCCCGTGGAGAAGGTCGTCGTCAACACCACCTTCCTCGGCGGCGGCTTTGGACGGCGGGGCGAGCAGGACTTCATCGTGGACGCCCTGGAGACGTCCAAGGCTGTCGGCGCGCCCGTCAAAGTGATCTGGACGCGCGAAGACGATCTCCAGCACAGCTTCTACCGTCCCGCGACCTACAACATCTTCAAGGCCGCCCTCGACGACAAGGGCCAGCCCGTGGCGTGGTGGAATCGCGTGGTCGGCCCCGGCATCCTCATCCAGAAGGGCCGCGCGCAGGCGGGGACCATCGACGGCTCCGCCATGGAAGGCGCCCGCAACATGCCCTACGACATTCCCAACGTGCGGGTGGAGTGGGTAGAGAAGGACTACGGCATTCCCCTCGGCTTCTGGCGCTCCGTCGGCCCCTCGCAGAACGCGTTCATCGTCGAGACCTTCGTGGACGAGATGGCGCACGCCGCGGGCAAGGATCCCTTCGAGTTCCGGCGCAGCCTGCTCGGCAAGGCCCCGCGCCACAAGGCCGTGCTCGAGCTGGCTGCGAGCAAGGCCAACTGGGGCTCCCCCCTTCCCGCGGGCCGCGCGCGGGGCATCGCCGTCTGCTTCTCCTATGCGAGCTACGCGGCGCACGTGGCGGAGGTGTCCGTGGCGCCCGACGGCAAGGTGCGCGTGCACAGGATCGTGGGCGCCATCGACGCGGGCATTGCCGTGAACCCTGACCAGGTCAAGGCCCAGATGGAAGGCGGCGCCATCTATGCGCTCACCGCCACGCTCTACGGCGAGATCACTATTGAGCGCGGGCGCGTGAAACAGTCCAATTTTCACGACTACCGCATGTTGCGGATTGACGAGGCGCCCGAGATCGAAGTGTATATACTTGATTCGGGGGAGGCGCCGGGCGGACTCGGCGAGCCCGGCGTACCGACCGTCGCCCCCGCCGTGTGCAACGCGATCTTCGCGGCAACGGGCAAGCGCATCAGGCAGCTTCCGATCCAGACCGACGCACTGAAGCGAGCCTAGCGCGAAGGAGAAGCGGCCATGAAAAAGGCCCTGGCGATTCTGGGATTGCTGGCAATTCTGACGGCCCTTGTCCCGATGGCCGCGGAGGCGGGCGGCCGGCACCACGGCTTCCATCGTGGCGGACGCGTGTTCGTAGGGGTCGGGGTGGGCGTCCCTTGCTGTGGCTTTTATCCTTGGCCCTATTACTACCCGTACTACTACTACCCCTCCTACTATCCCGCGCCGGCGGTGGTCTACAGCTCTCCCGCGCCCGCTCCCACCTACACGCAGCCGCAGGCTCCGCAGGTCGAGCGCGAGGTCGTCTTCGCGGAGGGGCGCTACATCCTCCAGGGCGACGGCGTGAGC
>QHSC01000233.1 GCA_003220345.1 Candidatus Rokuibacteriota bacterium
GGCCGCGAGCTCTACGTCTCGCTCAGCACGATCAAGACACACATGCGCCACATCTACGCCAAGCTCGGCGTACACCGCCGCACCGAGGCCGTCGACCGCGCCCGCGAACTGGGACTGTTGGCGCCCTCCGCGCGGCGCCGCTGACGCGCGTTCGCTCGCGGCCAATCGTCCGTATCGTGCGAGGCGCGCTCGACCGGCTCCCCGCGACGCTTCTGCACATGTTCACGGCGAGGAGGCGCGAGATGGCAACCATCACGACGAGAGAGCCGGCGTACCGGAAAGACGGCGGCATCGAGGTCGCGCTTTTCTGGGACAGGCTGACCGGCAAGCTGTCGGTTTGCGTCACCGACCTCACGTCGCGGGCCTCTCTCCCCTCCAAGAACCTGTCCACCACGATCCTCGGAAGCCGTTCGCCGAACGATCTCTCACCGGCCGTGAGTGTGGCCGGCGGACGTCTGATCTTTGCCTCCGGTCAGGTCGGAAGCGATGAAGCAGGGCAGCCCATCGCCGATCCCGAGGCACAGTTCGTCGCCGCGATCGAGAACCTGCGCGACATTCTCGAGGCAGCAGGCGGGACCCTCGCTGACGTGGTCGAAATGACGACCTACTTCACGTCAATGGCCGACCTTCAGGTTTTCGCCAAGGTCAAGGAGCGGTTCTTCACAACGACGCCGTATCCGGCGTGGACCGGCATAGGCGTCAATGAACTTGCTCTCCCCGGGCTGCGTGTCGAGATCAAGGCGACGGCCAGCCTGAAGAATCCTGCCGGCCCACAGCCCTAACGCTGGCTGTCCCGCCCATAGCCCAACCACCTGAGCGAGAGAAGGTCAGCAATGCGAGTCATCACTGCGTCGAACTACGGTGGCCCTGAGGTGCTCCGCGTGGAAGAGCGACCAGCCCCTCAACCACAGGCTGATGACGTCCTCGTCGAGGTCAAAGCGGCCGGCGTCAACCTCATGGACATCTACGCCCGTCGCGGCATGCTCGGGATGTTTTCCCTCCCGCTCTCCCTGGGAGTCGACGGGGCGGGCGTCGTGATCGCCGTGGGCGACCGAGCGACGGCACGAATCGGCGATCGCGTCGCGTGGGAGGGGGTGCCGGGGAGCTACGCGGAAGTCGTGGCGGCTCCAAGCGAGCGGCTCATTCCAATCCCCGAGGGCGTGAGCTTCGAGGCTGCCGCCGGCGGCCTGATGCAGGGAATGACGGCACAGCACCTTTGCTACGAGGCCGTGCCCGTTGCGACCGACGCGGTGGTGCTCGTCCATTCCGCCGGGAGCGGAGTCGGCCGCATGCTGACGCAGTTGGCAACCCGGCGCGGGGCGCGCGTGATCGCCACCGTGTCAAAGTCACATAAGGCAAGTTCGGCCAGCGACGCCGGAGCCTGGCGGGTGCTAGTGCGCGATGAAATCGAGGATCTCGGGGCAGCGATCCGGGAGCTCACCGATGGTGAGGGAGTGGAGATCGCGTTCGACGGAACCGGCAAGACCCTGTTCGACATGAGCGTCTCGGTCCTGCGCTTCAACGGCGTCTTCGCCACCTACGGCTTCGCCGGAGGGCGCATTCCCCCGATCGATTTGGGGGCGCAACCCTCCGGCGTGCATCTCGTCCGCTACAGCAGCTCAGTTCCCGCCGAGTCGATCGATCAGCGACGCCAGCGCGCCGTGCAGGTCCTGCGATGGATCGAAGACAAAACTCTGGATGTCCTCGTCGATCGCATCTATCCCCTCCAAGACGCCGGTTCGGCGCACCGTGATCTCGAATCTCAACAAACGGTCGGCAAGCTCTTGCTCATTCCGTGACACCCGCTCCTCACAGAAGACCCGGCCGTGGCCTGCGAGCGCGGTCTCGCGCCGACGCTACTTGTGCAGCACCAGAGGTATGGCCCACGCGGTCCTGAGGGCGGTCCGCAAGCCGCAGCGAAACCTCCCCGACCGGCTGGCACGGATGCGAACTCGCCGCAAACCCCGCTTTCGCTGCGGCATCGAGCAGATCGACGCCGCCTACCACACCAAATACGGCCGCCGCTGCCCGACGATCGTGCCCTCGATCCTCGCGCCGCAGGCGCGCGCGGCGACGCTCCGGCTCACACCACGCGAGGAGGAAACCTGATGCAGAAGCGAACACTCGGAGACAGCCTTGAGGTCTCGGCGCTTGGCCTCGGCTGCATGGGCATGACCACGGCCTACCCCCCGTTCCCCGAGAAGGAAGCGATGGTCTCGCTGATCCGGGCGGCCGTCGATCGCGGCGTTACGTTCTTTGACACCGCCCAGCTCTACGGCCCGTTCACCAACGAGGAGCTCGTCGGCGAGGCGCTCGAGCCCGTCCGCGACCAGGTTGTGATCGCGACGAAGTTCGGCTTCGACCTCGAAGGCGCGATCGGACCCGGGGAGATAGACAGCCGCCGGGAGACCATCATTCGGAGCGTCGACGAGTCGCTGAAGCGGCTTCGGACTGACCGGATCGACCTGCTCTACCAGCACCGCGTCGACCCGAACGTCCCGATCGAGGAGGTCGCCGGCACCGTGAAGGAACTCATCAATGAGGGCAAGGTGCGCCACTTCGGGCTCTCCGAGGCCGGGGTGCAGACGATCCGCCGCGCTCACGCGGTGCAGCCGGTCAGCGCACTGCAGAGCGAATACTCGCTGTGGTGGCGCGAGCCTGAGGAGGCGATCCTGCCCACGCTCGAAGAGCTCGGGGTCGGCTTCGTCACGTTCAGACCCTTGGGGCAGGGGTTTCTCACCGGCGCGATTGACCGCAACACCGAGTTCTCACGCGGCGATGTCCGCAGCACGGCGTCCCGTTTCACCGATCAGGAGGCACGCGAGGCGAACCTGGCGTTCGTCGAGCTGCTGACCAGCATCGCCGCGCGAAAGCAAGCGACACCCGCCCAGATCGCGCTCGCGTGGTTACTCGCTCAGAAGTCCTGGATCGTCCCCATTCCCGGCACGACCAAGCTGCACCGGCTCGAGGAGAACCTCGCTGCGACGGACATCGAGCTCACCCCTGAGGACCTGCGCGAGATCGAGGACGCGCAGGTCGACGCCCGCGGAGCCCGCTACACCGAAGCCGACCAGCGCATGATCGACCGCTAGGAGAACCGACAGGCGATCACAAGAGGCTCCACCGCGACCGGAACCGGTAGCGCCGAGTGGTTCACGGGCCAGGTGTACGTCGACACCTTTACCAGCCCGACGCACCGTACCGGTTGCAGGCCGCGAGCGTCGACTTCACGCCGAGCGCAGCGGACCGCGCAAGCGCTCAACGCTAGAAGGCTCGCGACCCCGAGCCTCAGGGTCTGCGCACGCGGTCTCTAGGCAGCGAGCGCATGCTCCATCCGCCGAAGGCCGCTGAGGATGAGTTGGCGGACGCGCTCGCGCGTCAGCTCGAGCTCCGAGGCGATCCCGTCGAGCGTTCGCTCCGTCCCTTTTAGCCCGAACCGCAGCTCGAGGATGAGTCGCTCACGCTCGGGGAGCGTGCGCAGCGCCGTCCTCACCTGCTCGGCGAGGAGCGACGTCGAGGCCTGCTCGAGCGGCTCGGCGCTCTCCGTGTCGGCGATGACGTCGCCGAGCTCGTCGTCCTCGTCCGGGCGGAATGTTTGATTCAGCGACCCGGCTACGTGGGCGACGCCCAGCGTCTGCTCGATCTGTGGCCCGGTCAGCCCGGTTGCCTCGGCGAGCTCGTCCTTCGTCGGCCTACGACCGAGCTCCGTCTCCAGCCTCTGCGCCTCACGCGACAGCCGCTGCTCCCTCTCGACGACGTGGAGTGGGAGCCGGATGGCCCGGGCCTGCGTTGCGATGGCGCGCTGAATCGATTGCCGGATCCACCAGCTCGCGTAGGTGGAGAACCTGTATCCGCGGCGCCAGTCGAACTTCTCGGCGGCCCGCATCAGCCCGAGCGTGCCCTCCTGGATCAAGTCGAGGAGCGGAAGCCCGCGTCCGCGAAAATCGCTCGCCAGCGCGACCACGAGGCGCAAATTCGACTCGATCATCAGCCGCCTCGCGGCGGCGTCGCCCCGCTCGATCCGCTTCGCCAGCGCCACCTCCTCTGTAGGGGTCAGCAGCCGGTGGCTCGCCGCTTGCGCGAGGAAGACGCCGAGCGAGTCGAGGTCGCCGGACGCGCGTCCGTTGTCGTCTCTGTGCTCTGCGCGCAACATGATTGGGAAACGCTCCTTTCATCGCTCGTTCAGAGCGAACGTCCCTCGGTAGCCGAGCGACCCAAGGCTCGTGCCAGGCGGTATGAGGCGTCGTCACACCGTCAGTGCGATTCACATCTGCGGCAGTCGTCAGCCGCTGAATCGCACAGAACGTGCGACGAAAACTCACACCGCCAGACGCGACCTTGGCACTCGATGCGAAATGCATCGAAACCTCACTGAAAGGAGCGGCCATGAGCCCTCGCTTCATCACTAATCTGGTCGTCCTGCTGGCCGGCGGCTTCGTCGTCGTTTCGAGCCAGACGTTCGGCGCTCAGACGACGCGGTGGATTGCATTCGGCGTCGCGCTCGGCACCCTCGGCGTGATCGCCCTCGCTCAGCGCAGTCGCGTGCGCGGCATGGTCCAGAGCGCGCTAGACGCGATGATCGGTTTGCTTGCGGTTTGGTCGGCCGTCGCGTCGATGGTCTTCAACGGTTCCACCCTGGTGTGGCTGTCGTTCGCAGATGGTCTCGGACTCGCCACGCTCGCGATCGGCGGGGTGTTCGCGCACGAACTGTCGACGGAGCGCGTTGTGCACAGCCTCGCGACCGGAGAGCCCAGCAGCGACTCCTCCGTGAAGCCCACAGAGCGGTACTCGGCTGCTGCGTAGCGAGCGCAGCGGGTCAGGCGTTGCCGGGGTCCTCTGACCCCGGCACGCCGGGCTGATCGTCGGGCCGGACCGGGCAAGCCCCTCGCTTAGGAGCGCCGAATCGCACGAACCGGACGACGAAAGCTCACACCAGCGGACGCGACCCTCGGACCCGATGAGAGAAAGGGAACGAAATGACCGTTGAAGAGCTCATCAAGACGCACCCACACGGTGGTGAGCAGTCATGAACACGACCGTACTCGTCTCGACGTTCCTCGCAGCGTCCATCGAAGTGATCGAGATGGTTGCGATTGTCGTCGCCGTCGGTGCGACCCGGCAGTGGCGCGGGGCGCTGGCAGGGACATTGGGAGGACTTGTCGTCTTGGCCGTCCTGATCGGCGGACTGGGGACGGCGTTGCAGCAAGTACCGTTGTCGCCGATCCGGGTCGTCGTCGGCGCGCTCCTGCTCACGTTCGGCTTGCAATGGGTACGCAAAGGGGTCCGGATCGTCTCCCGAGACGGCTGGACTACCGGCATCGGCGAGCAACAGGTCGAGGAGGGCGTCGGAGACGGCTTCGACTGGACGGGCTTCCTCCTTGCGTTCAGGGGGGTCTCGCTCGAGGGGCTCGAGGTCGCGGTGATCGTCGTCGCCTTCGGTGCTGCTGACCATGCGATCGCCTCGGCGGCGATCGGGGCGGTAGCTTCGGTGCTGCTCGTCGGCGCCCTCGGGGCCGCGAGCTACCGGCTCGTGGCGCGGATTCCGCGGCGAGCGCTGCAGCTGTTCGTCGGCGCGCTTCTCACCACGTTCGGAACGTTCTGGGCAGGCGAAGGACTGGGCGCGGATTGGCCCGGTGGCGACCTCGCGCTCCTGTGGTTGGGCGCGTTCTACGTGGCGGCCGCGCTCGTCTTGGTGCGCGTCGTGTCGTACTGGCGCCAGGGCACGCCCCGGCGCCTCCGCGCGGCGGCGCCGCTGACGGAATGGAGGTCACGATGATGCTCTGGAATTGGATACGCAAGGGCGTGACGTGGTACGTGGTCACCTTCGTGACCGGTGACGACTGGAGCGTTGCAGCAGCGGTCGGCGCCGGACTGCTGGCGACCTGGGGGCTGGTCCGGGCGGGCGGTCCCGCGTGGTGGCTCCTGCCGCTGGTGGTGCTCGGCGCGACGCTGAGCAGCCTCTATCGGGCGGTTCTACGAGAGCGGGATGACGCGAATGGACACTGAGGCAAAGCAGACAGCCGGCATGCATGGCCACGGCATGGTGATGCAAGCCGACACAGTTCAGGGGCTTGCGGTTAGCGCCGATGGCTTCACACTTGCGCTCGGCAGGCGCATGGCGACGCCCGGCAGGCAGTTCCAGCTCACATTTCGGATCCTCGACGAGCGCGGCCGCACCGTCCGCGACTTCGACGTCAAGCACACCAAGCGGCTGCACCTGGTCGTCGTGCGCCGCGACATGATCGACTTCCAGCACCTGCACCCGACCCAGGTCGTCGACGGCAGCTGGGCGACCCCGCTCACGCTGCACGAAGCCGGCTCCTACCGTGTCTTCGCCGACTTCTCGACCAGCGGCAGGCCCTACGTGCTCGCCGACGACCTCCTGGCCGACGGCACCGTCACGTGGCAGGCGCTCCCCGCCCCGACAGGCGCCGCCGAGGCAGGAGGCTTCCGGATCGGGCTAGCCGAAACCACCGCCCGACCGGGCGAGGAGTCCCAGCTCGAGTTCGCCGTCACCCGCGACGGCCGGCCCGCGCAGCTGCAGGACTACCTCGGCGCCAAGGGGCATCTGGTCGCGCTGCGGCAGGGCGACCTGGCCTACCTGCACGTCCACCCCGACGCCGACAGCCTGAAGTTCATGGCGACGTTCCCGACCGCCGGCGCCTACCGTCTCTTCCTGCAGTTCAAGGTCGACGGCAGCGTCCACACTGCCGCCTTCACCCAGGAGGTCTCCCCGTGAACGCGCCCCTGACGCAGGCGATCGCTGGACCGCTCGCGCCGTTCGTCGATGCCCTGCCACTCCCGTCTCGACTGATCGCGGCTGAGCGCGACGGCCGGCTGACCGTGCGCATTCGTGCGGCCACGCACCGGTTCCACCGCGACCTGCCCGCCTCGGGCGTCTGGGGCTTCGGCGGCACCGTTCCGGGGCCGACGGTCGAGGCCGAGCGCGGGCAGCCGGTGACGGTCGAGTGGCGAAACGAGCTGGACGGGCCGTTCCCGGTACTCGACACGATCGCCCCGCAGGCGACCGACGCAGACGGCGTGCCCGTGCAGTGCCTTCCGGGCCTGAGCGGCGGCGAGCCGAGCCGCGACGCTGCCCGTTTGACGGGCCATACGGTCGTGCATCTGCACGGCGGGCTCACGCCGGCCTCCTACGACGGCTGGGCCGAGAACCTCTTCGCCCCAGGGCAGCCCGCCGTCTTCCACTACCCGAACGACCAGCGGGCGGCGCTGCTCTGGTACCACGACCACGTCATGGGCATTACCAAGCTCGACGTCTACGCGGGGCTCGCGGGGCTCTGGATCGTCCGCGACGACCGGGAGCGCGAGCTCGGGCTGCCGGAAGGGCCGCCGTACGAAGTGCCGCTGCTGATCCAGGACCGCAACTTCGATGTGGACGAGGAAGGGCGGCTGACCGGCCAACTCGTCCACAAGACCGACCCGGAGGTGATGGAAGCCTTCGCGCCCTTCACCGTCGTGAACGGCAAGGTCTGGCCGGTCCTTGACGTCCAACCTGCGACGTACCGCGTCCGCGTGCTCAACGGCTCCAATGCGCGCACCTACCGGCTCATGCTGCTCCGCGACGGCGTTCCGGAGGTGCAGCGGATCACGCAGATCGGCACCGACCACGGGCTCCTCCGCACCCCGGTCCCGGTGCCGGCCGACGGGCTCGTGCTCGCCTCGGCCGAGCGCGCCGACCTGCTCATCGACTTCTCCGACCTCCAGTCTGGGAGCGAGCTGACGGTACTGAACACCGCGGCCGCACCGTTCGACGGCTCACCCTTCCCGGCCGCGGACGCGGAGAGTGCCGCCGACCTCGACGGCCTGCTCCCCTATCCGCAGGTGCTGCGCTTCCGTGTCGCAGGGGACCCGGGGATCCGCGTCTCGATCCCGCGCGAGCTTGCGACCGACTACGCGCCTCCGGTGGCGGAGACGCTCGCGGGCGCGCGCCGGCGAGCGATCGCGCTCGTCGAGCGTGAGATGGACGGCGAACCGAACATGTTGACGATGCGCGAGCTCGGGGTTGCCGACGACACCGACGACGAGCGAGTCGTGACCGTGACCGACGGCGACGGAACCACGCGCTATCGCGTTGTCGCTGCCCACTTCGAGGACACGACGACGTTCTTCCCGATGCTCGGCGAGTACGAGGTCTGGCAGCTGATCAACCTGACCGGCGACACCCACCCGATCCACGTCCACCTCGACCCGTTCCAGATCCTGGCGCGCCACCCGATCCGCTACGAGATCCCGGACGGCGGCATCGGCGAACGCGACCTCGCCGCGACCGTGACGCTCGAGCGCGACCCGGACGACGAGCTCGACCACGCGATCGACGACAACGAGCGCGGCTTGAAGGACACGATCCGCGTGAATCCCAATGAGATCGTCGAGATCGCCGTCCGCTTCAACACCTACAGCGGCCGGTACATGTACCACTGCCACATCCTCGAGCACGAAGACCGCGACATGATGCGCCCGTTCGTGACGATGGCGCCGGAGCTCATGCCGTTCATGGCCTGACGCTCGTCGGCGGCACGGGCCCGAGAGTGGAATCTCCCAGGAAACGTCTCCGTACGTTCGCTATTCAGACGACACCGCATCTCATACTCATCCCGCGCGGGAGAACGCCGCGCCACGCCCGCGTAGCTACGACGCGG
>QHSC01000123.1 GCA_003220345.1 Candidatus Rokuibacteriota bacterium
GAGGGCAGCCCCGCCAAGATCCACAAGGCGACGGGATGGAAGGTGGAGATTCCCTTCGAGCGCACCCTGACGGAGCTCGTCGACTACTGGCGGCAGCGGATTCGCGCCTCCACCCGCTGAGCGCCCCCGGAGGCCTCATCAGGCTCCCCCCCGCGCCTGGCAAGGTCACGAAAGTCGCGCTCGTGCACGACTGGCTCACCGGCATGCGCGGCGGCGAGCGCTGCCTCGAGGTCTTCTGCGAGCTCTTCCCCGAAGCCGACCTCTTCACGCTCCTGCACGTGCCGGGCTCGGTGTCGGAGACGATCGAGCGCCGGCGCATCACGACGTCGTTCATCCAGAACATACCTGGGGCCGCGCAGCGCTACCGGCAGTACCTCCCCCTCTTTCCCGCGGCCGTCCGCCGCTTCGACCTGCGGGGATACGACCTCGTGCTCTCCTCCAGTCACGCGGTGGCCAAGGGCGCGCGGGTGCCGCCCGGCGCGCTGCACGTGTGCTACTGCTTCACCCCGATGCGCTATGTGTGGGACCTCTATGACGAGTACTTCGGGCCGCGGGCCGGCCTGCTCACGCGGACGGTGATGCCGCCGCTCGCCGCCTGGCTTCGCCGCTGGGACCGCCGGACGGCGGCGAACGTGCATCACTTCGTCGCCATCTCCCGCTTCGTGGCTGATCGGATCCGCCGCGCCTATGGCCGGCCCGCCGACGTCATCTACCCGCCCGTGGACGTCGCGCGCTTCCGCGTCGAGGAGGGGCCGGGCGACTTCTATCTGGTCGTCTCCGCCCTCACGCCGTACAAGCGGGTGGATCTCGCGGTGGCGGCGGCGAGCAAGCTCGGGCGGCGCCTCGTGGTGGTGGGCAGCGGCCCCGAAGAGGCGCGCCTGCGCTCCCTGGCGGGGCCGACGGTGGAGCTCCTGGGCTGGCGCGACGATGCGGAGATCGCCCTCCTCTACGCCCGGTGCCGCGCCCTGCTCTTCCCGACCGTGGAAGACTTCGGCATCACGCCGCTCGAGGCCATGGCCTCCGGGCGGCCCGTGATCGCCCTCGGGCAGGGAGGCGCCCTGGAGACCGTCGTCGCTCCCGGCGGCGAGGAGCCCGCCACGGGCATCTTCTTCGAGCGCCAGAGCGTCGAGGCCCTGGCCGAGGCCATCCAGCGCTTCGAGTCGGGAACGCCGCGCTTCGAGCCCAAGGCCCTCCGGCGCCGCGCCGAGGCCTTCGATCGGCCGTTGTTCAAGGAGCGCGTCGAGCAGTACCTGGCCGCCCGTCTCGCGGAGCACGCGCGGTGCTGAAGGCCCACTCGCGCGTTCTCGAGCAGCTCATGCTCGTGGGCGATCTCCTGCTCGTGGCCGGGTGCTGGCTTGCCGCCTATGGCATCCGCTTCCACGTCGCCGGCCCACCGTCACACGGCACCCCGCCCGTCGAGCCCTATCTCTTGATGCTCCTGCCCATCCTCCTCGTCTGGGGCATCGCGTTCCGGGCCTTCGATCTGTACCGGCCACGGCGCATCGGCTCACGGCTGTCCGAGATCACGGACATCGCCAAGGCGTCGACCATGGGCGCCCTTGTCCTCATCAGCATCATGACGTTCTTCTTCCGCGGGTACGACTACTCCCGCGTGGTGATCGTGTACTTCTGGGTGCTATCGATCGTTTCCGTGTCCTTCGCCCGCTACGTCTTCCGCGAAGTGCTTCGATTCGCGCGGCGACACGGCTACAACCAGCGCTACGCGGTGGTGGTGGGCGGCGGAGAGCTGGCGGCGGCGGTGATCCAGCGACTCCACGCGCGCCAGGATATCGGCATCCGGCTCCTGGGCCTGGTCGGCGACACCAAGGAATCGGACGGAGGCATCCCCTCGCTGGGCGGCTATGCCGACCTGCGGGCCGTCCTCGATGCGCGCCAGGTCGATCATGTGATTCTCGCCCTCTCTCACGAGGACTACGGCCGGCTCGGCGGGCTGCTCGAGGCCATCGGCGACGAGCCCGTGACCATTCACGTGGTGCCGGACCTCGGCCGCTTCACCTCGCTGCGCGGGGGGGTGGAGGAGTTCGAGGGCCTCCCCTTCGTTCACCTGCGGGAATCGCCGCTCCACGGCTGGAACCAGGTCGCCAAGCGCATGTTCGACGTCGGCTTCTCCGTCGGCGTCCTCGCCGCGCTCGCCCCGCTCATTCTGGCGATCGCCGCCGCCGTCAAGGCGACCTCACGCGGGCCCATCCTCTTCGGCCAGGAGCGCATGGGACTCGACGGCCAGCGCTTCCGCATGCACAAGTTCCGCACCATGCGATTCGACGCGGAGGCGGAGACGGGGCCGGTGTGGGCTCCGCCCGACGACCCGCGACGCACGCCCATCGGCCCCTTCCTTCGCCGCTTCAGCCTCGACGAGATGCCCCAGTTCATCAATGTCCTGCGGGGCGAGATGAGCGTGGTGGGGCCGCGACCCGAGCGGCCGGTCTTCGTGGAGCGCTTCCGCCAGACCGTGCCCGGCTACATGCTGCGCCACAAGGTCAAGTCGGGCGTCACGGGCTGGGCGCAGGTGCACGGGCTGCGCGGCAACACCTCGCTCGAGAAGCGTATCGAGTACGACCTCGAGTACATCGAGCGCTGGTCGCTCTGGCTCGACCTGAAGATCATCGGGCTCACCGTGGTGCGCGTGCTCTTCGACCGGAACGCGTATTGACGTCCGCCACCCTCCGCCGCGCCCTCCTCGGCGCTTTCGTCCTCGGGCTCGGCTTCTCGATCACGCTGTCGGAGACTGCCCTCGCCCTCTTGACGCTTCTCTGGCTGTGGCGGCTGCGCGATGCGGAGGCTCGCCGCGCCCAGGCCTGGCCGCTGTGGGCGCCCGTGCTCGGCTTCTCGCTCCTGAGCCTGCTCTCCGCCCTCGTCTCGGGGCACCCCGCCCAGAGCCTTGTCGCCTGCAAGGGGCTGCTGCTCGCCTCCGCCCTCTACGTCACCGCCGACGCGCTCCCCGACGACGTGTCCGCCGATCGGTTCCTCTCGGCGCTGGCCGTGGTGTCGGCGGGCGCCGCCCTCGTGGGCCTCGTCCAGGTCGGCCTGTGTCCGGGCCCCGAGCCCGTCGACTGGTGGCCGCGCTTCATCTACCACCACTGCGAGCGGGCCCACGCCTTCTTCAGCATCTACATGACCCTCGCGGGCGTCCTCACCCTCGTGGTTCTCGCCACGCTGCCGCGTGTGGTGCCGGGCCACGGATTCCGGTCCGCCTCGGCCCTTCTCTGGCTCGTCTCCCTGGCCGGCCTCATCGCGACTTACACCCGTGGGGCCTGGCTGGGAGTGGCGGCGGGAGTGGCGGCCGTCCTGCCCGCGTTCCGGCGGCGCGGGTGGATCGTGGCGGGCGTCCTCGCCCTGATCGTGGTGGGCCTGCTCGTCATGCCCTACGAGGTCCGCATCAAGTTCCGCACCCTCATCGAGCTGCGGCATCGCATCCTGACCATGGTCGATCCGCGCGAGGCGGGCATCCAGGAGCGGCGCTACATGTGGGAGAGCGGCGCGGCCATGTGGCGCGAGCGCCCGCTCCTCGGCTGGGGCCCCGGCGGAGTCAAGCGCGAGTACGTGCGATACGCGCAGCCCGAAGCTTCCAAGAAGCGCACGGGGCATGTGCACAACACACCGCTCCAGATCCTCGTGGAGCGCGGGGTCCTCGGGCTCGCGGCGTGGCTTTCCGTCTGGGTGGTCTTCTACACGCGCACCATTGCCCTCCTGTGGCGCCTTGATCCGGCGCGGCGCCGCGAGCGGGCCCTCGTGGCGGGCAGCCTCGCCGCCGTCACGGGCTTCCTCGTGGCCGGCCTGTCCGAGTACAACTTCGGCGACTCCGAGGTGGTGATGGTCGCGTGGGCGCTGATGGCCCTGCCACATATCGTGGCGCGCGGGATGGAATCTGTCGCTTCCATCGTCCCGGGGAAGACCGGCGATCTCTCGCCCTCGGCTCTGAAAGGCGAGGGGGCGATCGCCCGAGAGGCCTGACATCTCTCGCGCGGCGGCGCTCCGTTTGACGCGTCCCCGTCGCTCTGGCAGGATCGGCGCCGTGGTCTCGTCGCTGACCCATCCTGGGGACGAGCCCGGAGGAAGAAAGGGTGACTATCGTGGCGTCGCGCGCCCCGTTTCGCGCTGATCACGTGGGAAGCCTGCTCCGCCCGCCGAGCCTCAAGGCGCTGCGGATCAAGAAGGAATCGGGGCAGGCCACCGCCCAGGAGCTCGCGGCCGCCGAGGACGCGGGCATCCGCGACGTCGTGAAGCTCCAGGAGGATGCGGGCCTCCAGGGCATCACGGACGGCGAGCTTCGGCGGAAGTCCTGGCACATGGACTTCCTGACCCAGCTCGGCGGCCTCGCCAGCGCGGGCAAGGCGCTGCCCGTCACCTTCCGTGGGCCGACGGGCGAGGTCTTCTTCACCCGGCCGGATCTGGCCATCACGAGCCGGATCACCCGGCCGCGTCCGATCTTCGTCGCGCCGTTCTCGTTCCTGAGATCGGCGGTCTCGCGGACGGCCAAGCTGACCATGCCGTCGCCCTGCATGCTCTACACGCAGGTGGGACGCGAGAACATCGACACGACGGTGTATGCCGATCTCGACGGCTTCGTGGAAGACACCGCCGCCGCCTATCGGGCGGAGATCGCCGACCTCTACGCCGCGGGCTGCCGTTATCTCCAGCTCGACGACGTCAGCCTGGCCTATCTGTGCGACGACGACATGCGCGCCCAGGGCAAGGCGCGGAACGACGACCCCGACGAGCAGCTCGCCATGTCCGTCAAGCTCATCCGGGCCACCCTGCGGAACAAGCCCCCGGATCTGACCGTGTGCACCCATCTCTGCCGGGGCAACTTCCGCTCGTCCTGGCGGGCCCAGGGCGGCTACGCGAAGATCGCCGAGACCATCTTCACCCAGCTTCCCTACGACGGCTTCTTCCTCGAGTTCGACGACGCGCGCTCGGGAGACTTCTCGCCCCTCCGCCACATGCCGAAGAACGTCCGGGTCGTGCTGGGGCTGGTCACCACCAAGGTGGGCACCCTCGAGAAGAAGGACGATCTCAAGCGCCGGCTGGACGAGGCCTCGCGCTACGTGGCCATGGAGCAGCTCTGCGTCAGCCCGCAGTGCGGTTTCTCCTCGACCGTGGAGGGCAACGAGGTCACCGTCGAGCAGGAGAAGGCCAAGCTCAGACTCTGCGTCGAGCTGGCGACCGAGGTCTGGGGCAGCCTCTAGCAGGCTGCTGAAGCCTGCAGGAGGCGACCGGTGCTGCCGCCTGCCTCAGTAGCGCTTGCTGAGCTCGGTGGAGGCGCGAACCTTCGCGAAGTATTGCTTGAAGCGGCCGACGTCGCCTTCGGACACGAGGTCGGAAGCCATCACGCAGACCAGCCCTGCCTGCCGCCACACGATGAGGCTGAAGCCGTCGCTCTCCTTCCTGAGGAGCGGGCGCCAGCGCTCGATCTGCACGCGGCCGCGCTCCGGGATGGGCACGATCGGCCCCGAGGCGATGACATAGACGACGGTATGGCCATCGCGGTCCCGGTAGACGAGCGACATGCCGCGCCGGCCCTCGACCACGGTCGGCACGGCGCCGATGAGCTGGAGATCATCGTCCCCCGTGAAGACCCAGTTGAGGGTGACTCCGCTCTCTTCCATCACGCGAGGCAGCGCGGCCGGAAGCAGGTCCGCGCGCGTGTCGCTCCACAGAACGGCGCGCGCGTGCTCGGAGATCGCGGCGCGCGAGAGATATTCGATCTGATCGCCGGTTTCGCGACGCAAGGCCGGGGCGAGCCACAGCACCATGACCATGGCCGCGGCGAGGGCGGCCAGGGCCGGCGGCAGCCAGAGCGACGGCCGCGACCGGGCCTCGACCGGATTGAGGGCCTCCATCACGGCCCGACGCAGGCGGGCGGGCGCCGGCCAGCGCGGGAGCGCCCCGCGCAGGAGGTGGCCCGTCTCGTCCGGCTCGTTGTCCGTGGGGTTCGTCATGGCGCTCGTTCGTGGCCGGGCTGGCCGTAGTCCTTGAGGAGCGATCGGAGCCGCTCCTTGGCCCGGAATATCCTGGACTTCACCGTTCCCACGGGGCAGTCCATGATACGGGCCACGTCGTCGAGGGACAGCCCCTCGATCTCCGCGAGCATGAGGGGCGTCCTGAACTCTTCGGGAATTCGCCGGAGCGCGCCTTCGAGATCCATGTGAGCGCTCTGGCTCTCGCCGTCCTGGGCGGGCGCGTCGTGGAACATCGGGGCTGGCCCGTCTGCCACGCCCGCCTCGCCGAGCGCCGGCTCGCGCTCCCGGAGACGGTAGAAGGTCAAGAAGGTGTTCCTCAGGATTTGAAACATCCAGGCCCGCAGATGGGTTCCCGGCTGGAAGCGGTGGGAGAAGCGGAGCGCGCGGACATACGTCTCCTGGACCAGGTCCTCGGCCTCGGAGCCGTTGCGCGTCAGGTAGACGGCGAGGTTGTGGAGCGCGTCGAGGTGCTGGAGGGCCTGCTGCCGGAACTCGTCATCCGCCACGATGATCTCGGCCGACGTCTAGAAATCGAACCAGCGTCGGGGAAGATCGGAGGGGTGCACCTCGTGCTCGTCGGCCAGCTCCTCGAGAAGCTGGCGGATCGTCTGGTAGAGCACGGGATGCTCGAGCTCGGGGGCGAGATCGGCGAGGGGACGAAGGACGAAGGCGCGCTCGTGCATCAGCAGATGCGGGATGTGGAGGTGGTCGGGTCCGCTGACCACGCGGTCGTCGTAGAGGAGGATGTCGATGTCGAGCGGCCGTGGCTGATAGCGGAGGGCCTCGGGCGTGCCCGGGCCACGTGTGCGCCCGAGCCCGCGCTCGACGTCCTGCACGCGCTCGAGGAGGGCGGGGGGCTCGAGGGTGGTCTCGATGACGATCACGCAGTTGAAGAACCAGGTGTCCTGGTTCAGCCGGCTCTGCCCCGGCTGCCGTTCCCAGGGCTCCGTCCAGTACAGGGGGGAGGCGTCGAGGAACTCGACCTCGGGCAGGCTCCGGAGGCGGACCACCGCCTCGCGCAGAAGCGCGACGCGATCGCCCATGTTGGAGCCCACCGAGAGGAAGACCTTCGCCATTGGCGCTCTCGTCCCCGCGTCAGCTCGAACTGATACGCCTGCGGACAAGCTCGACCCCGGGGATGCCCTGGAGCCCTTCCATGGGCGGGGTCAGCTTCCGCACGCGGACGCGCACCTCGGTGCAGGGAAACTCCCCGAGAAGGATGCCCGCCAGCCGTCCCGCCAGCCGCTCCAGCAGGTTGACGCGCTCCTTCGTGCATTCCTCCACGATCCGCGCTGCCACCAGTCCGTAGTCTACCGTGGTCCGGAGATCGTCGGAGGTGGCCGCCGCCGCGAGGTCCACGCTCAGCTCCACGTCGACCGAGAACCACGCTCCCACCGTCTGCTGCGCCTTGGTCACCCCGTGGTGACCGTAGAAGCGCACGTCCTCGAGAAAGATTTTATCAGAGCTCAGAGCTTGAGCCCCTTGAGCCGCTCCATGGCCTCGGCGAGACGCTTGGCGTCGATGGTCAGGGCGACGCGATAAAAGCCCTCGCCCGAGGGGCCGAAGCCGACGCCGGGTGTCACGACGCAGCCGACCTCCTCGAGCAGCCTCGAGGCGAACGTTCGCGAGTCGAGGCCTTTCGGCACGGGTGCCCACACGAAGAAGGCTGCCTTGGGGACGTCGACCTCCCAGCCCAGGGCCTTCAGTCCCGCCACCACAACGTCCCGCCGCTCCTGGTAGATCTTGCGGTATTGCTCGGGAATGTCCTGGGGCCCGTTCAGGGCCGCTATGCCCGCCTCCTGCACGGCCTGGAAGACGCCCGAGTCCACATTGGTCTTGATCTTGCCGAGCCCGGCCAGGTACTTCGCGTTGCCCACGCAGAAGCCGATGCGCCACCCCGTCATCGAATAGGTCTTGGAGAGCGAGTGGAACTCGACCCCGACCTCCATGGCCCCCGGCGTCTCCAGGAAGGAGGGCGGCCGGTAGCCCTCGAAGCGGAGCTCGGAGTACATGGCGTCGTGGCACACGATGATGTCGTGCTCGCGCGCGAAGCGGACGACCTTGGCGAAGAATTCCCCGCTCGCCACCGCCGCCGTCGGGTTGTTGGGATAGTTGAGGTACATGAGCTTGGCCCGCCGCGCGACATCGGCGGGAACGGCGTCGAGGTCGGGCAGGAACCCGTTCTGACGCCGGAGGGGCATGAAGTGCACCTCGCCGTCCGCGAACCACGTCCCCGCCGCGTAGACCGGATAGCCGGGGTCGGGCACGAGCACGGCGTCGCCGGGATTGACCCAGGCGAGCGGCATGTGCGCGGTGCCCTCCTTGGAGCCGATCAACGTCAGGGCCTCCGTCTCCGGATTGAGGGAGACGCCGAAGCGCCGCTTGTACCAGTCGCAGACGGCGGCGCGGAAGGCGAGGAGGCCCTCGTAGTCCGGGTAGCGGTGGCTGGCCGGGTTCTCCGCGCCGCGCTTGAGCGCCTCGATGACGTGCGGCGGCGTGGGCAGGTCTGGATCCCCGATACCCATGTCGATGAGATCCGCGCCTCGGGCGCGCGCCTCGCGCTTCTTCTTGTCGATCTCGGCGAAGAGATACGGAGGCAGCTTGCGGAGGCGCTCGGCCATCTCGAGAGGCTTGGGCACTGGCACGGTCTCCTAGAGCTTGATGACGGGGTTCTTGAGGCTGCCGATGCCTTCGATGCGCACCTCGACCCGGTCGCCGGGCACGAGGGGTCCCACGCCGGCCGGCGTGCCCGTGGAGATGAGGTCGCCGGGCAAGAGCGTCATCACGGCGGAGGTGCGCGCCACCAGATCCTCCACGGGGAAGATGAAGGCCTTGGAGCTGCCCGCCTGCCGCCGCTCGCCGTTCACCCACGTTTCGATCTCGACGACGTTGGGGTCGATGCCGCTGGCGATGCAGGGCCCGACGGGGCAGAAGGTGTCGAAGGCCTTGGCCCGCGAAGGGAGCCGGTCACGCATCTGGATATCGCGGGCGGTGACGTCGTTCAGACACGTATAGCCGAGGATGTACTCCCGCGCCCGCTCCACGGGCACCTGGCGGCAGCGCTTGCGGATGACGATGGCGAGCTCGGCTTCGTAGTCCACCCGGCTCGAGAGGGCGGGATAGACGATGGGATCATCCGGCCCGCAGAGCGCGGTCAGGGGCTTGAAGAAGAGCGCGGGCTCCTCGGGGATGGGCAGGGCCATCTCCTCCGCGTGGTCGCGGTAGTTGAGACCGACGCAGACGATCTTCGAGGGCACCGCCGGCGTGAGGAGCACCACCTGCTTCACCGGCCAGCGCCTGCGGCCCTTCTTGAAGGTGCTGTAGGGCGTGCCCGAATACTCGAGGATGTGCTGCCCCTCGAGGGCGCCATAGCGTGTCTTGCCCGCCGCCTTGAAGCGGACGATCTTCATGCGAGCTTGAGGACGTCCTGCATGGAGTAGAGCCCGGGGGCGGCCTGGGAGATGAAGTGCGTCGCGCGGAGCGCCCCGCGGGCGAAGTTGTCGCGGCTCTGCGAGCGGTGGGTCAGCTCCAGCCGCTCGCCGAGGGCGGCGAAGGTGACGGTGTGCTCGCCCACCACGTCGCCGCCCCGGATCGAGTGAATGCCGATCTCCGCCCGCGTGCGCTCGCCCGGGAGCCCGTGGCGACCGTAGACGCCGCTCTTCGACAGATCGCGGCCGAGGGCCTGGGCCACGATCTCCGCCATCCGCGCCGCCGTGCCGCTGGGCGCGTCCTTCTTGAAGCGGTGATGCATCTCGGAGATCTCCACGTCGTACTCCTCGCCGAGGAAGCGCGCCATGTCGGCGAGCACCCGGAACATCACGTTGACCCCCACGCTCATGTTGGGCGAGAGGAAGACGGGAATCTCCTTGGCGAGGCGCTCGATCTCCGCGCGCTGGGCGGCCGCGAAGCCGGTCGTCCCGATCACGGCCCGCGCCCCTTGGCGCGCGGCCATGCGGAGGTGCCCGAGGCTCGCGTCGGGAGTGGAGAACTCGATGAGCACGCGGTCACGCCCGAGGGCCCCCTCGGGATCGGCGCTGATGGGAATCCCGAGCTTGCCGAGTCCCGCCACCTCACCCGCGTCCTTGAGGAGGGCAGGGTGGCCGGGCGCCTCGAGCGCCGCGGCCAGGTGCAGATCCTTGTCCTCCTGGATCAGGGCAACGAGACGACACCCCATCCGGCCGGCGGCACCGGCGATGACGACGTCGACCATCGCGGCTGGGATCAGCCCTTGATGAGGCCGTGCTGGACCAGGACGGTCCGGAGCCGCTCGCGATTGGCGGCCCCCATGCGACACATGGGCAGGCGGAACTCGGGCTCTACCATCCCCATCATGGCCATGGCTTCCTTGACGGGGATAGGATTGGTCTCGATGAAGACGGCACGCGAGAGCGGGAAGAGCTTGAGGTGCATCTCGCGCGCGTGCTTCCAGTCGCCCGCGAGGGCCGCGTGGGTCATCTCGACGGTCTCGCGCGGGACGATATTGGCGATGACAGAGATCACGCCGCGGCCGCCCACCGACATGAGGGGCAGGGTCAGGTTGTCGTCACCCGAGAGCACGCTGAAGTCGGGGCCGCAGGCCAGGATGACCTGGGTCATCTGGTCGAGGGAGCCGGAGGCCTCCTTGACGCCCACGAGGTTCTTGCAGTCCCTGGCCAGGCGCGCCAGGGTGTCGGTCTCCACGTTGATGGCCGTCCGCCCGGCGATGTTGTACAGGATGATGGGCAGATCGGCGCATTCCGCGACGGCGCGGAAATGCTGGTAGAGCCCTTCCTGCGTCGGTTTGTTGTAGTACGGGTTGACCACGAGCGCCCCCGAGGCCCCCGCTTTGGCCGCGTGTCGGGTCAGGTCGATGGCCTCCGCCGTCGAGTTCGAGCCCGTCCCCGCGATGACGGGAAGACGGCCGCGCGCGGTCTCCACCACGATCTCCACCACGCGCTTGTGCTCGTCGTGGCTCAGGGTCGGCGACTCGCCGGTGGTGCCACAGGGAACGATGCCGTCCGTCCCGCTCGTGACGTGGAACTCCACCAGCTCGCGCAGCTTGGCCTCATCCACCCGGCCGTCTTTGAACGGGGTGACCATGGCGACGATCGAGCCCTGGAATGTGGTGCGCATTGCGAGGCCCTCCGTTACTCGGGACGATCTTGGACGAAGAGTTTCTTGACTGTAACACCACAGGCAGAATCACTTCAAGCGCATCCGGCATTGGGGTAGACTGTCGCCTCATGAACGCCCACGAAGCGCTTCGCCGAGCCTCGCGTCTCACCGCGGATGTCGCGGCGGAGGTCCGCCGGCGCTTCGGCACCCCCTGCTACGTCTACGATCGTGCCGCCCTCGAGGCCGCCGCGCGTCAGGCCCTCGCCTTCCCGGCGCCCTTCGGCTTCACGCTCCGCTATGCCATGAAGGCCAATCCCAGCCGCGGCGTGCTCCAGCTCTTCCGCGACCTCGGCCTGCACGTCGATGCCTCGAGCGATTTCGAGGTCGAGCGGGCGCTGCGGGCCGGCTTCGCGCCGGAGCGCATCCAGCTCACCTCCCAGGCGCCATCACTCGCCCTCGCCTCGCACGTCGCCCGCGGTGTGCTCTTCAACGCCTGCTCGCTGCATCAGCTGGACGAGCTCGGGCGTATCGCGCGGGGGGGTGAGGTCTCGGTGCGCATGAACGCGGGGCTGGGTAGCGGCTCGACCAAGCGCACGAACACCGGCGGCCCCGCCTCGAGCTTCGGGATCTGGCACGAGGACCTGGGAGAGGTCAAGGCCCTGGCCGAGCGGCACGGCCTGCGCATCAACCGCCTCCACTCTCACATCGGGTCGGGCACGGATCCTGAAGTCTGGAAGCGCTGCGCCCGGATGACCCTCGACCTCGTGGCGCAGCTGCCCGAGGTCGGGCGCGTCAACCTGGGGGGCGGCTTCAAGGTCGGGCGCATGCCGGAGGAGCCTTCGGTGGATCTGGCGGATGTCGGCGCGCACGTGCGGCGCGAGATCGAGGCCTTTCGCGAGCGCGATGGACGCGCGCTCCACCTCGAGATCGAGCCCGGCACCTTGCTCGTGGCCAATGCCGGCGCCATCGTCGCCTCCTGCGTGGACGTCGTGGGTACAGGAGCCGACGGCTACCTCTTCGCCAAGCTCGACGCGGGCATGCCGGAGATCACGCGGCCCTCGCTGTACGGAGCGCAGCATCCCATCGACGTGCTCGCGGTGGGGCGGGATCAGGCCGCCGTGGTCTTCGTGGGTCCCTGCTGCGAGTCCGGCGATATCCTGACCCCCGCCCCCGGGGATCCGGAGGCGCTCATGCCGCGCTGGGTGCCGCGTCCGGAGATCGGGGATCTCGTCGTGATCGGCGGGGCCGGAGCCTACTGCGCCGCGATGGCCACGATCAACTACAACTCCTACCCGCAGGCGCCCGAGGTCATGCTCGAGCCCGATGGTGCCCTGCGTCTACTCCGTCGCCGTCAGTCATCCGAGCAGGTCTGGCAGAACGAGCTTTAGCCGGTTCTGGGGGGGAGCGACCGCCGCTCCTCCCCCCAGACCCCCCCCACCGGTCGGCGAAAATCGCTGGCAGATTTACTCCGCGGTCACGGTGACGACGTTGGAGCGCGGACTCTCGTTGGCGTTCCGCGCGCGGTCGATCGCGGTCACCGCGTAGCGGTAGCGGGTGCCGGCGCTCACGTCCCGATCGACGAAGAGCGTGGTGGGCGCCTGCGTCGTTCCTATCCTGATGAGCTCGCCGTCTCCCACTCCCCGGTAGATCGCGTAGAGGACGACGTCGTCCTCCGGACTGGGATTCCAGGCCAGCCGCATGGCGCCTCCGCCCGGGATCACGACGAGATTGGTGGGCGCCGACGGCGGCGTCGTGTCCACGGGGGTGGCGGCCACCGCCGTCGAGGCGGGCCCACGGGCCGTGCCCGCCGGCTCCACGCGCACGGCCAGAACGGCGTAGCGGTAGGCGACATCGTTCTCGAGCCCTGTGTCGGTGTGGGACGTGCCGCTCACGGGCTCCGGGGTGACCGGGGCAAGCGGCCCGTCGCCGACGGCGCGGAGGACCACGTAGCGGATCTCGCCCGAGAGCGCTCCGCCGTCGATGAGCGAGGTGGGCGCCTGCCAGCGGAGCCGCACCTGCTTGTCTCCGGGCGCGACGATCAGGCCCGAGGGCGCCGCGGGGGCGGCGAGGAGGGTGACGTCGAGCCGCTCGGACGGGGGGCTCGAGCGGCCGATACTGTCCTCGGCGGTGACGACGTAGATGTAGCGCCGCCCCACCGTGAGGCCCTTGGTGTCGGTGAAGCTGACCCGGCCGCCCTGGATCTCGACCCCGGGCGGAGGCGCGGCGTCGAGACGGATGCGCGCGATTTCCGCGTAGCCCACCACCTCGTCTCCCGAGAGCATGGCGGGCTTGGGGGGGGCGCCGGCCGTCTCCTCTCTCCGGAACACGTGGAGAAGCGTGAGGTCGCGGAGTCGCGAGTTGTCGAAGCGCGAGCGGGGATTTTCCCAGGAGAGCACGACGCGACGCTCCTCGACGGAGGCGCGGAGGTTGGAAGGCGATGAGGGAAGGCGCCGCTCGGGCGCGACGGGCGGCCCCTTCTTGCCGCACGCGCCGGTAGCGAGAACGAAGAGCACGAGCCCGGCCGCGGCCAGGGCCGCCCGCGGCAGGCGCCTCACCGTCGCGAGTCCTTGCCGACCAGGGCGCGCGCCTGGGCGAGGGCGGCGGCCACCGCCTCCGGGGCCGTGCCTCCCGACACGGCGCGGGCGCGCAGCGACGCGTCGACGGTGAGGGCGGCGTGGACGTCCGCGCTGATGAGCGGCGAGAAGCGCTTCAGCTCCTCGAGCGTGAGCTCGCCCATCTCTTTCTTCTTCTCGAGCCCGTAGCGCACGGTGCGGCCCACGATCTCGTGAGCCTCGCGGAAGGGCAGCCCCTTGCGAACGAGATAGTCGGCGAGATCGGTCGCCGTCGAGTAGAACGCTCCCGCCGCCGCCTGCAGCCTGTCCACCCGGAAGGTGAGGCCCTCGAGCATGGGCGGGAGCACGCCGAGCACCGACTCGAGAGTATCGACGCTGTCAAAGAGCGGCTCCTTGTCCTCCTGCAGGTCGGAATTGTAGGTGAGGGGGAGGCCCTTCATGCTCGTGAGCACGGCCACCAGGTTGCCGTAGAGGCGTCCCGTCTTGCCGCGAACGATCTCCGCCACGTCCGGGTTCTTCTTCTGGGGCATGATCGACGAGCCGGTGGCGAAGGCGTCGGAGAACTCGACGAAGCCGAACTCGGCGGTGGCCCAGAGGGTGAGATCGGTGGCGAGCCGGGAGGTGTGCATGCCGAGGAGAGCCGCCGCGGCCAGAAACTCGATCACGTGGTCCCGGTCGGACACCGCATCCATGCTGTTGGCGGTGGGCGCGGTGAAGCCGAGGTCGCGTGCCAGGGCCTCCCGGTCGATGGGAAAGGCGGCACCCGCGAGAGCGGCCGAGCCCAGCGGGAGGATATTGACCCGCCTCGCGCAGTCGCGGAAACGCTCCCGGTCCCGCTGCAGCATGAAGACATAGGCGAGGAGATGGTGGGCGAGCAGCACGGGCTGGGCGCGCTGGAGATGCGTGTAGCCGGGCATGGCCGTGGCGCGGTGCCGCTCGGCCTGGGCGAGCAGAGCCGACTGCACGCGCGCGAGCCCTTCATCCACGTGTCCCAGGACGTCGCGCAGATAGAGGCGCTCGTCGAGGGCGATCTGGTCATTGCGCGACCGCCCCGTGTGGAGCTTGCCTCCCACGGGCCCGGCCAGCTCGACAAGCCGCCGCTCCACGTTCATGTGGATGTCCTCGAGCTCTTGGCGGAAGGGAAAGCGGCCGCTCTCCAGCTCGCGCTTCACGGATTCGAGCCCGGCTTCGATCTGAGCCAGCTCGCTGGCCTGGATGAGCCCGGCGCGCTCGAGGGCGCGGGCCCAGGCGAGGCTGCCGCGAATGTCCTGAGGCCAGAGCCGACGGTCGAAGGCCAGGGACGAGGTGAAGGCCTCGGCCACCGGATCCGCGCCCTCCGAGAAGCGGCCGCCCCGGGCCTTGCCTGCGCCCGGACCGCCTCCGGACGCGGTCACGAAGCGTCGGCCTCGCCGCGGCGGGCCGACACGGGCCGGCCCGCGTCGAGCAGCGCCGCGATGTGGCTCATGATGCGGCGAGTGATGTCCTCGCGATCGGCGTGACGGCCGCGCGGATGGCCGGGCTGCTCGCGGATCGGCAGGGGAAAGCGCAGGGGCTTGCCGAAGCGCACGGCCAGCCTCGTCAGGCGCGGCACGTAGAATCGACGGCCGCAGAGTGCCTCGTAGGTGCCCGTGACGGCCGCCGGCACCACGGGGACGCCGGAGCGCAGGGCGATCATGGCCACGCCGGAGAGCCCGGGCATGAGATGGCCCTCGCGCGAAAAAGGTCCCTCGGGAAAGATGCCGACGACGCCGCCCCCTCCGAGCACGCGAAGGGCGCTCTTGATGGCGCCTGGATCCGGCCGCTCGAGGTTCACGGGGATCGACCCGATGCCCCGGTGAAACGCCGGATGGAGCGGGCTCGCTCGGAAGACGCGCGGCATGACCAGAAAGCTGATGGGGCGCGGGACGGCCACCCCGAGCACGATCCCGTCGAGGTAGTTGTGGTGATTGGCCGCGAGGATGAACGGCTCCTTGTCCGGCAGCCCCTCGAGCCCAGAGACATCGAGTCCGAACAGTCGACGGAGCGCGAGGGCGCAGGTCGAGCGGACCAGCTGATAGAGAGGCGGGAACCGGCCATCGTGGGCGCGCGCACGTCCGGGCCGCTCCCGATCGAGGAGGGGCGGGCGGAGATGCCCTTCCCGCACGCGAAAGTCAGTCAGCTCAGACGGCGCGGACAGGACTCCCAGCGTGCTCGAGTCGTCTTCGGGCGCCATGGTCGGCCTGTTTATAGCATCCAGCTCAGGGGCTGACAAGAACGGGGCGCGTCCTAGCGCGGCCTGAGGCGATACCGCGCGACGGCCTCGTTGTGGTCGGCCAGAGTTTGCGAGAACTGGTGGCGCCGATCGTCCAGGGCGACGAAGTAGAGATACTTGACGGTCGCCGGATGGACGGCCGCCATGATCGCCGGCAGCCCGGGATTGCCGATGGGACCTGGGGGGAGGCCGACGCGACGATACGTGTTGTAGGGATGATCGACCAGGAGATCGGCGCGCGTGAGCGCCTGGCGACCCTTGCCCACGGCGTACTGCACGGTGGGATCGGCCTGCAGCGGCATGTCGATCTTGAGCCGGTTCCAGAAGACGGCGGAGATCAACGGCAGCTCGCTCGGCACGATGGCTTCACGCTCGATGATCGAGGCGAGAGTGAGGAGCTCGTGGATGGAGAGCCCGTGCGCCTCCGCGGCGGCCACGAGGTCGGGAGTCAGCCGCTCCCGCATGCGCGCGATCATCTTGGTGAGGATCTCCTCGGCCGTCATGCCCTTGACGAGCTGATACGTGTCGGGGAAGAGGTAGCCCTCCACGGAGGAGGCGGGGATGTCGAGGGCGCGCAGGAAGAGTGGATCGCGGCCCACGCGCACCAGCTCGTCGGCGCGCACCAACCCCTCCGTCTCGATCTCTTTCGCGAGCTCGGACAGGGTCTTGCCCTCGCGCAGCAGCACCGCGTGCTGGAGCACGCGCCCGCCTTCGAGCAGATTGAGCACGTCGATGGTCGTGGCCCCGGCGGGCATCTCGTACTCGCCCGCCTTGAGCGAGCGCGCGCTGCCGCGGACGACGGCCAGGAGCGTGAAGCCCATGGGGCTGCGGATCACCCCCGCTGCGTCGAGGCGCTTCGCGATGTCGAGCAGACCGAGATGAAGAGGGATCTCCACCACGCGTTTGCTCGAGGCAATGGCGGGGGCCGGCGTGAGCAGCCACCACCCCTGCAGTCCGACGAAGAGAAGACCCAGGAGGATGACCAGGAGGACGAGTCCCCGGAGGGGATGGGCGGGGCCGGGTTCAGCATCGGTCCAGCCCTTGAGGAATCGGGGCCGCTCCATCATGATTTCGCTTACTTTGCCCGGAGTTTGCCGGCCAGTCAAACTTTGGGGTCCTGGGCCAATTTGCTTCGCCATACTTCGTTCTCGGTCGCCCGCGACGCTCGACGTACATACAGGTACGCCTCGCGCCGCGGGCTCCCTCGGGCCTCGTCTGGCTCGCAACTTGACCCAGTACCGCGGCTCAGATTGTCGAGCCGGGTTGGTGATCCGCCGGATTCTGCTATAATGACCATCCTCGGCCGAAGCCGGCCACCGATTACCTTCAGGAGGAATCCATGCCGCAGCTGGTACTTCCCGTCCGCCACGAGTGGCTGTCGAGCGAGCGCTCCCACGGCAAGATCGCCATCGAGCCGTTCGAGCCCGGCTTCGCCCTCACCGTGGGCAACGCCTATCGCCGCGTGCTCCTGTCCTCCATCCCTGGGGCGGCGCCCACGTGGGTCAAGATCGAGGGCGTGCTCCACGAGTTCTCGCACACCCAGGGCGTCACCGAGGACACGCTCGACATCATCTTGAACCTTCGCAAGCTCGTCTTCGCCGTCGCCATCAACCGGCCGAAGCTCCTGCGCCTCAAGGTGCCGGGGCCGCGCACGGTGACGGCGCGCGACTTCGAGCCCGACGCGGACGTCGAGATCCTCACGCCCGACGTGGTGCTGGCCACGCTGGACAAGGATGGGTCCCTGGAGATGGAAGTGTGCGTGGAGCGCGGGCGCGGCTACCAGGCGGCCGAGAAGCGCGAGCCGGAGGCCCTGCCCATCAATGCCATGCTCATCGACTCGGACTTCTCGCCCATCAAGCGCGTGAACTTCCACGTCGAGCCGTCCAAGCAGGAGCCGGGTCTCGAGCGGCTGGTCATCGAGGTGTGGACCAACGGCAGCATGACGCCCGAGGTGGCCGTGGGCGAGGCCTCGCGCATCCTCGAGGACTCGTTCGAGCTGCTGACGGAGTTCCCGCAGGCGCCGCCACCCGAGGAGCAGCCGGGGGGCGAGCCGGGGGTGGACACGGCCGCGCGCGTCGAGCTCAACGAGCACCTCTTCCGCAACGTGGACGAGCTCGAGCTGTCCGTGCGGGCTTCCAACTGCCTCAAGACCGCCAACATCCGGACCATCGCCGACCTCGTGCAGAAGACCGAGTCGGAGCTGCTGAAGAACAAGAACTTCGGCAAGAAGTCGCTGAACGAGATCAAGACCATCCTGGGAGAGATGGGGCTCTCCCTCGGCATGCGTCTCGATCCCGAGGAGCTGGAGCGCCTGCGCACGCAGTACGAGCGGAGCTTCGAGAGTTAGCAGGCGGCTGAAAAAGGCCCATCTGCTTCGTTGGCGCCCTCGGTCGCACGCTCAACGTACAGGGAGTACGCCTCGCGTGCGACCTTCGGGCGCCGCCTCGCATCTGGACCTTTTTGAGCCGCCTGCGAGTTTTCCGTAATCCGCGCGTCCCACCACGGCCCCCGAGAGATTCGGGGGCCGTGGCGCGTTCAGGGGGCGGCGGGGGCGGCCGCCCGCAGTCCGGTCGGTCCCACCGCGAAGCGCTCCGCGATCTCCTGGATGACCACGGCAGGATGCTCTCGCTCGACGAGGGCGGCGTCGAAATTGCGCCGCCAGTCGGTGGGGCCCGACGAGAAGACGATACGCGAGAAGCTCTCCCCCAGGAACGGCTGCAGGCTCAGGCCGAAGGAGTCGTGGAACATGACGGCCCGCGGCAGCGACGGCTCGCCTCGCTCCGCCGCCGTGAGCTTCCGCTGCGCGTCCTCCGGCCGCGGACCGGGATCGGCCACGCGCGCGAGGCGGACACGCCGCGGCTCCAGGAGGAGGCGCTCCTCCGAGAGCCGCCCGTCCATCCCGAGCATGTTGGCGAGGTCGCCGCTCCACCCCTGCCGCGTGACCGGCGCGAATTCGGTGGCGGGGGTGGGCTCGAGCTCTGGGTACCACCGGCGTAGGCCCGTCACGATCTCCCGGTAGAGCAGCCACGCGCCGACGTCGTTCCAGTGGGTATCGGTCCTGAGATACAGAATGCCCCCGGCCTTGGCGGTGCGGAGCGCGTCCCGAGGATCCACGACGGCCACGCTCGAGTGCGCCCGCAGGTGGGCCACGAGCTGATCGAGGCGCGTCACCGGGCGCACGCGGTTGAGGCTCTCGGGCATGAACTCGGGGTAGATCGTCTCCTTGTTGGGCGCGATGACCACGAGATAGCGAATGCCCCGCTCGGCCAGCCAGTCACGACGCGTCTCGATGCGCCGCTGCCAGGCCGCCAGCTCGGCCTCCGTGAAGGGCTGGACCGCGCGGTACGAGGCCAGCGCCTCGTCGCCCGCGAAGAAGAGCCAGCCCGATCTGCCCAGGATCACGCTCGGCGTGGGCGAGACGCCGAGGGCAAGGAGGGCGCGGCTATAGCCCACCACCAGTGACCGGCGGAAGCCGAAGTTGTCGTTCCACCATGATTCGAACGCGGCCGTGTAGGAGACCTCGAGGGGCTGGCTCAGACGCACGGGTGGGGGAGGCGCGAGACGGCGCTTCTCGCTGAGCCGGGTCGGATCGAGGTCGAAGAACACGTCGGCGGCGGGCAGACAGAGGGTCGCGAGGAACACGATGACGAGGAGCGTGTCCGATAGCGCCCGGAGACGGTCAATCGCGGGGATCGGCATCGCTCAGAACCGGAAGTAGATGAAGGGGTTGTAGGTGCCGGCGGCCATGAGCATGGCCGAGGCCACGAGGAGAAAGACGAGGCCGGCGAGCCGCCCCGCCTCGACGAGCGCGCGCACCTGGATCGTCGCGATGCCGCCACGCCAGCGCGCGAGTCGCGGCAGCAGCGGCGCCGAGCCGAGCACGCCGGCGGCCAGGGCCACGGCCACCATGGCGTTCAGGTGCAGCCCCACGTGTTGCTCCAGCCCGGAGCCCGAGGCGAAGCCGGCCATGGCCGACAGGAAGCTTCCGGCCTGTCGCAGGGTCTCGGCCCGGAAGAACACCCAGCCCACCATGACCGCCAGGATGGTGTAGGCATGCCGCGCCGGTGTCCAGAGGCTTTCGAGCCAGCGCCCGAGGCCGAGCCGCTCGATGACGAGGAAGCTGCCGTGATAGAGCCCCCACGCCACGAACGTCCACGCCGCGCCGTGCCAGAGGCCGCAGAGGAAGAAGACGAGCCAGAGGTTGAGATAGGTGCGGGCGGAGCCGTGGCGATTGCCCCCGAGGGGAACGTAGAGATAGTCGCGAAACCACGTCGAGAGCGAGATGTGCCACCGCCGCCAGAACTCCGTCATCGATCGGGCGATATACGGGTAGTTGAAGTTCTCCGGGAAGCGGAAGCCGAAGAGCCGGGCCAGCCCGATGGCCATGTCCGAGTAGCCCGAGAAGTCGAAATAGATCTGGAGCGTGTAGCAGACGATCCCGAGCCAGGCCAGCCCCGGCGTCAGCTCTGCCGTCGGCAGCGCGAAGATCGCGTCGGCGGGCACGGCCACCGTATTGGCGATGAGCATCTTCTTGCCGAGGCCGATCACGAACCGCTCGACGCCCTGCGCGAAGCCCTCGCGGGTGACCACGCGGTGGACGAGCTGGTCGGCAATGTAGTGATAGCGAATGATCGGTCCGGCGATGAGCTGGGGAAAGAAGACGATGTAGAGCCCCATGGCGGCCGGATCGCGCTGCCCGTCCGCGGCGCGGCGCGAGACGTCGACGACATATGAGAGCGCATGAAACGTGTAGAAGGAGATGCCGAGGGGCAGGACGAAGGCGGGTATCTGCACGGGGCCGGCGCCGATGAGGGCCAGGGCGGCGCTCGCATTGCCCGCGAGGAAGGCGGCGTACTTGTAGAGCACGAGCAGGCCCAGGTTGAGCGCGATTGCCACCGCGAGCACGGCCTTGGCGCCCGGACGTCCGCGAATGCGGTCGAGCCAGAGCCCGAACCCGAAGTTGGCGGCGATCGACGCGAGCATGATCACGATGAAGCGCGGCTCGCCCCAGCCGTAGAAGACGAGGCTCATGCCGAGGAGCCAGAGATTGCGCAGCCGGCCCCGCGTGACGAAGTACCCGGCGAGGACTATGGGCAAGAAGAGGAAGAGGAAGATCGGCGAGCTGAAGACCACATCACGAGCCTAGAGGGCGGCCCCGCCCGGTGTCAATTTTCCCGTACTGGGCCAATTTGCTTCGCCAGATCAGCTCAGCTCTCGCCTTGCGGCAAGCCGCTCAGCTCGAAATGCCACGTTCTCAGTCGGCAGCAGCCCTCAACGTACGAACAAGTACGCCTCGGGCTGCCGCCTCCTTCGGGCCTCGTCTGGCTCGCAACTTGGCCCAGTACGAGCGCCAGGCCAATGAATCATTCGGCCAAGGTCGCTTCGGGGTCGAGGGCGAAGCGCTCGGTCGTCCCGGCCGCCCAGCGCGTGACCCACACGGTGGCGCCGTCGGTCTCGAGGAGGACGGCACCGTCCCTGTCCGTGCGATAGATCCGCGCCCCTGCGGCTTCGAGGCGGCCCAGCGCCTCGGGCGTCGGGTGACGGAAGGGATTGCGCGCCCCCGCCGAGATGACCGCGATGGCCGGCCGCGCGGCGTCCAGAAAGTCCTCGCTCGAGGAGAAGCGACTGCCGTGGTGGCCGACCTTGAGGGCGAGGGCGCGGAGCGGGGCGTGGGCGGCGAGGAGGCGCTCCTCTCCCGGCGCGCCGAGATCGCCCGTCAGGAGGAGCGAGAAGCCGCGCCAGTCGACCCGCAGCACCAGCGACTCCTCGTTCTCGCTGATGGGCGGGGGCTGATCGAGCGGCGCCGTACCGTCTGGGCCGAGCACCGTGACGAGAGCCGAGCCCAGCCAGAAGCGCTGGCCCGCGGCGAGCGTCCGCCGGCAGGCTCCCGAGCGCTCGAGCGCCCGCAGGGTTTCCTCGCTGCCCGGGCCCCAGCGCCCGTTCTCCCAGAACTCACCGACCCGCATGCGCTTGAGAACGGCGCCGAGACCGCCCGAGTGATCCGGATCGGAATGCGTCATGGCCATGACGTCGAGGCGCGCCGCCGGGCGGTTCCAGAGATAGGGCAGGAGGACGCGCTCGCCCACGTCGAGACGTCGCGCGCCGCCGGGGCCGCCGTCGACGAGGAGCCTCGGTCCTTCGGGAGCTTCCACGAGGATGGCGTCGCCCTGGCCCACGTCGAGGAAGGTGACACGCAGCTTGCCATCGCCGGGCCGCACCCATTGCCAGAGCGAAAGCGCCAGGACGAGACTGAGGAGCCCGGCCGTTGCGATGCGGGGCCAGCGCCTCGCGCCGAGGAAGGGGAGAAGGGCCAGCGCCGCGTACCAGCCCGCGATGGAGACCCATCCGGGCGAGGGCAGGTAGACGAGCGCGGCGGGGAGGAGCGCCGCCGCCTTGACGGCCAGGCGCAAGGCCCAGAGCACGAGCCAGAGCGTCTGGAAGAGGACGTCCGCGACCAGCTCGGACACGCACGCGACGAGCAGCGCGAGCATGCCGAGCGTGGTGCCGGCGGCGGCCAAGGGAACCACGACGAGATTGGCGGCGACGCCTGCCAGCGAGAGCTGGTTGAAGTGGGCGAGCATGACGGGCGTGACGGCGAGCTGCGCGCCCAGGCTGACGGCCACCGCGGAGGCGAGCCAGTGCGGCCACCCGCGCGTGCCGAGCCAGGCGCCCAGTGGCACCGCCAGCCAGATGATGCCGGCCGTGGCCGCGAAGGAGAGCTGGAAGCCGGGCTCCCAGAGATCACCGGGCCGCCAGGCCAGGAGCAGGAGCACGGCCAGGGCCAGCGCGTTCGGCAGCTGCGACTCCCGCTCGAGGAGCAGCGCGAGCAGAAGCATGAGCCCCATCACGGTGGCCCGCAGCACCGAGGGCTGACCGCCGACGACGAGGGCGAAGCCCACGAGGGAGAATGCGGCCGCCACCGCCGTGGGACGGCGCGGGATCCCGACGCTGGCGAGCACGAAGAAGACGAAAGAAGCGAGAAGCGCCACGTTGAAGCCCGAGAC
>QHSC01000124.1 GCA_003220345.1 Candidatus Rokuibacteriota bacterium
GGCGCCACCACTGCCCCCACGGCCAGGAGCAGGACGAATGCCACGCCCAGGCGGATCAGCCATGGCGCCCGTCGCCCGCGCGGGCGCGGCATCGCCTCGACGACCCCGGTGGCCAGCTCAGCCGGCGCGGGCGCGGGGATCGAGGAAGCCATAGAGTAGGTCCACGGCAAAGTTTATGACGATGAACAGGACGGCGGCGATGAAGACCGTGCACTGCACGACCGGATAGTCGCGATTGTAGATCGACTGCACGGCGAGGCGCCCGATACCGGGCCAGGAGAAGACCGTCTCCGTCACCACGGCGCCGCCGAGCAAGGTGCCGAACTGGAGCGCGGTGATGGTGACGATGGGAATGGCAGCATTACGCAGGGTGTGCTTGGCCACCACCATCACCTCGCCGAGGCCTTTGGCGCGCGCGGTGCGGATATAGTCGGCGCGAAGCACCTCGAGTACGGCCGAGCGCGTGAGCCGCGCGATCGAGGCCATGGTAAAGGCGCCCAGCGTCATGGCGGGCAAGACGAGGTTCTTCCAGTCTCCGCGGCCCGAGGTCGGGAAGAGGTCGGCCTTGAGGGAGAGGAGCAGGATGAAAAGGATGCCGAGGAAGAACGTCGGCGCCGACTGACCGATGAGGGCCACCCCCATGGCCGCCTGATCGAGGAGGGTGTTCCGCTTCATGGCCGACAGCAGGCCCACGGGGACGGCCACGAGGGCGGCGAAGAAGAAGGCGGTGAGACCGAGCTCGAGCGTCGCGCCGAGGTAGCCGCGCACGACGGAGAACGCCGGCTCGCGGAAATGGAGCGAGCGTCCGAAATCGCCCCGGACGATGTTCTTGAGAAAGACCGCGTACTGCACGGGGAGCGGACGGTCGAGGCCCAGATCCTTCCGGACGCGCATGATCTCGCTCGTGGGCGCGTCGGGCGGAAGGAGCAGGGGCACCGGATCGCCCGACAGCCGCATCACGACGAAGACCACGGTGGAGACCAGCCAGAGCGCGATGAGCGCTCTCAGGAGGCGCTGGCTGAGGAACGGGAGGAGACCTCGCATGGGGGAAGCCCCCTCATCCCTCCCTCTCCCCCGCCCGGGGAAAGGGAAGGACGGGGACGGCTCTACGCGCGGCGGAACTTGAAGTTGAAGCGCCGGATCTCGAACTGCTGATTCGGATTGGGCGTGAACTCCACGTACCTCTGCAGCCCGTAGTCCTCGTAAGGCTGGATGACGGGCAGCCACGGGAAGTTCTCGTTGAAGACCTTGGTCATCTCCCGATAGGCTTCGCCGCGGAACTTCTCGTCCACCGAGAAGCGGGCGGCGTTGCCGAGCTCATCGAACTTGGGGTCGCGCCAGTAGTCCGTGATGCCGCCGGGACCGAGCAGTCGCCACATCATCCCGTCCGGATCACCGAGGGTCGAGGTCGGGTCCGCCCACCACACGCCCTTGAAGCTCTTCTCGCGGTTCTTCTGGGCGCGCACGGAGTACTCGATCACCTCGACCTTGACGTTGACGCCCACGTCCTTCCACATCGCCGCGATCGCCTCGGACATGGCCTTGTCCTGCGAGACGTAGGCGACGGTGGTCTCGATGATGATTTCCTCGCCCTTGTAGCCGGCCTTCTTCAGGCGCTCGCGCGCCTCCTTGGGGTTGTACGCGAGCGGGGGAAGCTTCGGATCGAAGTGGTTGTCGCCCTTGGCGATGGGGCCGCTCGGCACGATGCCCCGCCCCTTCCACAGCTCCTTGACGATGAGCTCGCGATCGATGGCGAGCGACAGGGCCTGCTTGACGAGCGGATTGTCCAGCGGCGGCCGCTTGCTGTTCACGCCCAGGACATAGAGGCCCGCGTAGAGGGCGCCCGCGACACGCGTTGTCGAGTTGGCCGCGACCCGCTCGCCCTGATCCGGCGGAAGCTGGGTGATGATGTCGATCTCGCCCTTGAGAAGGGCGGCGACACGCGGGGCCGTCTCGGGAATCGCGCGGACGATGAGCCGGTCGAAATCGGGTTTGCCGCCGAAATAGTCGGGATAGCCCTCCACGGTGAGCTTGTCGTCCTTGACCCAGGAGACGAACCGCACGGGGCCGGTCCCGACGGGCTTGGCGTTGAAGGTGTCGTTGCCCGACGCTTCCACGTACTTCTTCGGCACGATCTGGCCCCCGTAGAAGGCGAGGCGAGCGGGCAGGAGCGGATCGGGCTTCTTGGTATGGATGACGAGCGTGGTCGGATCCAGCGCCTCGATCCGGTCGATGGTCGTGAAGACGGTGGCGACCATGGTCTTGGCGTTGGGATCGTACGTGCGCTCGAGGCTGAACTTGGCGTCGGCCGACGTGAAGGGGTCTCCGTTGTGAAACTTGACCCCTTGGCGCAGCTTGAAGGTCCACTGCGTCTGGCCCTGCAGCTTCCACTCTGTCGCCAGTCCGGGGTAGAGCTTCCCGTCGGGGTGGCGCGAGGTCAGGTTGTCGAAGATGTTGAAGCTCCAGCGGATGTCATTCGAGGACGTGCTGTAGTGCGGATCGAACCTCGCGATGTCCCCACCCTGGGCGACGACCAGCTCCTTCTTCTGCGTGGTCTGGGCCTGGGCCGAGCCCGGCAGCGCGTGCGAGAGGGCGCCGGCCGCGCCAAGGGCTGCCGCGCCCTTGAGCAGCTCGCGTCGAGTGACCTCCATAGGAATGCACCTCCATGAGTTGGATCGGGCACAGCTTGCTGCTGCCACGGCGGTGTGTGGCGATGGTTATAGGACCTTCCACGGGGCCTGTCAAGCATGTCACAATGGCCACATGCGAAGCGCGGACGTGGTGGTGATCGGAGGCGGCGTCAACGGGGCGAGCACGGCCTTCAACCTGGCGAGCCTCGGGGTCAAGCGGATCATCCTCGTCGAGCGGCGCCACCTGGCCGCCGGGGCCAGCGGCAAGTCGGGCTCGCTCGTCCGCATGCACTACACCAACGACGCCGAGGCCCGGCTGGCCTTCGAGAGCCTCAAGGTCTTCCGTGACTTCTCCCGGATCGTGGGCGGGGACTGCGGCTTTCAGCCGATCGGCTTCGTCCAGGTGGTGGCTCCCGGGTACGAGAAGGCCTTGCACGCCAACGTCGCCATGCAGCAGCGGATCGGCATCGAGACCCAGCCGATCTCCAAGGACGATCTCCGCCGGCTCGTTCCCGCCATGCGCGTGGACGACATCGGCGCGGCCTGCTGGGAGCCGGGCTCGGGGTTTGCCGATCCGAACGCGACGACCTTCGGCTTCGCCGAGGCCGCGCGCCGGCTGGGCGCCACCATCGAGACCGAGTGCGAGGCGCTTCGCATCGTCATCGAGGGCGGCCGCGTGGCCGGGGTCGAGACGAGCCGCGGCAGGATCGCCGCACCGGTGATGGTCGCCGTCCCCGGCGCCTGGGCGGGTACGCTCCTGGGTCCCCTCGGGCTCGACTTCGGGCTCGAGCCCTACCGCATCCAGATCTCCGTCTTTCGCTGGCCGGCGGGCTTCCAGGGCGGCCATCCCGTTGTGATCGACGCCTTCCACAAGGCATGGATGCGCCCCGAGGGAGCGATCTCCACGCTCATCGGCGTCGAGCTGGGGGCGGCGCACACCGACCCGGAGAAGTTCCACGAGGGTGTCGACGAGGACTACGTGGCGCTGTGCCGGGAAAAGTTGGCCACGCGCTTCCCCGTCTTCCAGCACTCGACCATGAGAGGCGGCTGGGCGGGCATGATCATGATGAGCCCTGACGGACGCCCGGTCATCGACCAGATCCCCTCGGTGCCCGGCCTCTGGGTCATGCTCGGCGACTCGGGCACGTCCTTCAAGACCTCGCCGGCCATCGGGCGCTGCCTCGCCGAGTGGATCGTCAAGGGCAAGCCCGAGACCGCCGATCTCTCCCGCTTCCGCTCGACCCGCTTCGCCGAAGGCAAGCCCTGGGTCGACGAGCACAACTACGGAAGAGAACGCCTGACCATCTCCCGCTAGCCCGCGCCGAGAACCAAGCGCGCGGCGGCGGGTGGGGCCGGGGGCATCCCCCGCAGACCCGTATCTTCTGCGCGCAATCGAAGCCGAAGACGAGAGTCTCGTGGTCCTATAGAGACGCCGCACAGGGGTGCGAGTCAGCGTGGTCTGCGGGGGATGCCCCCGGCCCCACCCGCCGCCGTGCCGGCACATCAACGCTACCGCTTCGCGACAACCACCCGCTTCGCGCGATCGGCCACGCGCCACAGGTACCACGCTGCCGTCGTCCGATGCGGTCGCCACCGCTCCCCGTGCGCGTGGACGGCCTTGGGTCGTGGGTGCTTTCGCAGCCCATAGGCGACGCGAAACCCCTCCCGGATTCCGAAATCGTCCACGGGCAGGATATCCCCACGGCCGAGCGTGCCGATGAGCAGCATCTCGACCGTCCACCGTCCCACCCCTCGCGCCGCCGTCAGCTTGATCACGAGCTCCTCATCGGTCATGCGGAGCGCGGCCCCGCGTGAGGGGATCTGGCGCGCCGCCGCTCGCTTGGCGATGTCCTTGATCGCCCGCACCTTGGCGCGCGAGAGCCCTGCCCCGCGCATCTTGCGCGTGCTCATGGCGAGCACGGTCCGTGGCCGCGGGAAGGCCTTGCCGCCGAAGAGGGCGATGAAGCGGCCGAGGATGGCCGCGGCCGCGCGGCCGTGGAGCTGCTGGTAGACCACGGCGCGTACGAGGGCCTCATAGGGCGAGCGACGCAGCTGCGGCTCGAGCGTGCAGGGTCCGATGGTCCGGATGACCCGTCGCATGATCGGATCACTGAGCGCGAGGTGCTTGAGGGCCGCGGGCGTCACACGCCTGCTCCCGAGAGGAGGCCGCCCGTCAGGATCACCAGGAGAAACGCCCGCGGATCGCGTCGAATCATCGCTCCCGGAGATACTACGCTTCAAGGACGGATTTGGCTCGCTGCGGCGGCGCAGAGCGGCTTGACAGCCGCCCTCATCGGGATTCAGATTGCGCCATGGTGGACACGCCACCGGACCAGCCATAGGCGCCGCCGAGTGACGGGCACCACGCAGCACCGCTCGGGCGGCGCCGGCGCGCAGGATCAGGGTCCCGACTCTTGCCGGGACGCGCAACCGAGGTTGCGCACACATCACGGGGGCTCGGGGAGCAGGCATGCGCTTGCCCGCCGCCCACTTTCAGGGGCGCACCGACGCGAGCTCTCATGGAAATTTCTTTGCCAACAAGCATTTGCCGGGATATGCTCCCGCGACGATCTCCATGGCACCCGCCTTGCTCTTGCTAGCGCGTGGCGCGCTCTCGACGTGCGGGAGCGGCGTGGCAGTTTTCAGGACGCCGCGGGCGCCTCGACAGGGGGCCGTTGGAACAAGGGCAAAATTCAAAAAAGTCTGGCGCAATGTGGGATTTCAAGCTAGGCTCTCGACCGTGTGCATTCGGGCGCAAGCGCCGCGCACGGCCGGAACCGCTGACATGAGGCAAGGAGGCACGGTGGGCTCGAGAACGGGGACGTGGTCGGCGCTGCTCGTGTTCGGCACTCTGGCCCTGGTGCTGGGGGGCTGCGGCTCGCTGTCGCCGAGCCTGCGCACTGAATCCGCCGTCCTGGCCGCGCGCGCGCAGAGCACCGCCGTGGTGGATTCTCCGGCCGCGCCCGAGCCGCAGATCGTCGACGAATTCTCCGCGCCGGAGGCACTCGCATCGGTCCCGCCGTCCTCGATCACGGTGGAGACGATGACGTCCGACAACGCCCCCTCCTGGGTCGTGGCCCTGGCTGGGCCCGTGGACGCGGCGTTGCGCGGCACGCCCGAGGCCACCCCGCCCGACTACGACGTCGAAGAGTACGATCCGTGGGAGAAGTTCAACGAGAAGATGTTCAGCTTCAACTACAACTTCGACAGGTACGTCTTCAAGCCGGCCGCCAAGGGCTATAACGCGATCACGCCGGACATCGTCCAGCAGATGATCGACAATGCCTTCACCAACCTGAACATGCCCCGCCGCTTCGTGAACAAGGTCTTGCAGTGGAAGCTCAAGGACGCGTCCATCGAGATGGGCCGCTTCCTGATCAACTCGACCCTGGGCATTGGAGGTCTCTTCGACATAGCCAAGCAGGAATTCAAGCTTGAGCCCCAGAAGGCGGATTTCGGGCAGACGCTCGGGAAGTGGGGTACCGGGCCTGGTCCGTATCTGGTGCTCCCGTTCCTGCCGCCCCTGACCGTGCGGGACGGGATCGGCTATGTCGTGGATGGAGCCATGAGCCCACTGAACTACTACATCCCCTTCTTCCCGGACAGATTCGCCATGGGCGCGGGCGACCAGCTCAACCAGCGCTCGTTGAACCTCGACCTCTTCCAGGGATTCGAGGACACGACGATCGACCTGTACAGCTCGGTCCGCAACGGCTACCTCCAGCGTCGCGAGCGGCTGATCAAGGGAGACGAGTAAGTAGCCGAGTCGCACGTCCTGGGCTCGTCGCGGAGCCCGGCCCATCCCACCCTCGTGTGTCCCGTCCGTTCGTAGAGCGTCCGTCACACTCCTTCACGATGGCGACCTAAGGTAGGCGACCCGGGCCCAGACGTCCCAGGGCGCGCTGCGCGGCCCGCGCCTTCTTTCCGAGCCGCCTGGGATTGCCCTTGCGGGGCCCGCGTGGCGTTTCCTCTTCGTCTTTTAGGTTCGCGTCAGGCAGGTTCGCGTCGGGCAGGCTCGCGTCGGGCGCGTCCGCATCGGAAACGTCGGGCGCGCGCCTCCGCCTGCCGAGACGGGCCAGGAACTCGTCGGTGGTAACGACCACGGCCCCCGCGCGCGCGACGCTCTGGCGCACCTCGCGGTCATTGGAGACGACGGCGCCACCCTGGCGGGCGAGGCGAATCAGCACGCGATCGGCGTTCTCGCGGGCGCTCGAGAACACCACGGTGACTCCGACCCTGCCGGAGCCCGTGCCACCGGCGCCCGCGCCGTCGAAGACCACCGTGAACGCATCGCCCGAGGCGCGCGCGGTCGCGCTCAGAAGCTCGCAGAGCGCCTGGCGGCCTTCTTCCAGGCTGACCATCTCTCGCGAGCTGAGCTCTGGCGAGCGTCGGATCACGTTGTAGCCGTCGATGAGCCATCGCATGACAGCTTAATTGTACGGTTGGCCAGTCACAACGCGGCGCGCTAACAGCCGGCAGGAGAAACCACCAAATAAAGATTGACTTGGCCGGCCGACCACAATATGTTGTGCGTCACGCGCTGTCGCGCTTACCTGATGCTCCCGACGACAGGGCCCACGTAGACACCGATAATTCGCGGCCTTCGCGCTCCCCGCGCGAGGGCCGTTCGCGGTAGGCGAGGAGTCGTCAGCTAAGAGTCGGCGGTTCAGAAGAGGAGGCACGCATGAGAATCTCGCGCCGGTTCACCACGGAAGACCAGACCCCCTACGCCGGGATCGAGTTCGTCGAGCGCAATTCCGAGATCAGGAACCCGGATGGGACCACGGTCTTCCGCCAGGAGGGTATCGCGGTGCCCGCCGAGTGGTCATCGGTGGCCGTGGACATCCTGGCCCAGAAGTACTTCCGGAAGTCAGGGGTACCCCAGCTCGGCCCTGATGGCCGGCCGCTCCTGGACGGAGACGGCCGGCCGGTGCTCGGGGGCGAGCGGGATGCCCGGCAGGTCTTCCACCGGATGGCGGGCTGCTGGACCCAGTGGGGGGAGAAGTACGGCTACTTCGATGGACCAGCCGATGCCCGGGCCTTCTACGAAGAGATCTGCCACATGCTGGCGCGCCAGGTCGCGGCGCCCAACTCGCCACAATGGTTTAACACGGGCTTGCACCACGCCTACAACCTCAGCGGCCCCGCCCAGGGGCACTACTACGTCGATCCCGACACGGGGGCGCTGACGCGGGCGAGCAGCGCCTACGAGCGTCCGCAACCTTCTGCGTGTTTCATCCAATCCGTGTCCGACGATCTCGTCAATGACGGCGGGATCATGGACCTCTGGACCCGGGAGGCCCGCATCTTCAAGTACGGCTCCGGTAGCGGCTCCAATTTCTCGGGGCTTCGCGGCGAGAACGAGCCGTTGTCGGGCGGCGGCAAGTCCTCGGGGCTCATGTCCTTTCTCAAGATCGGCGACCGCGCGGCGGGAGCGATCAAGTCGGGCGGCACCACACGGCGGGCGGCCAAGATGGTGTGCCTCGACCTCGACCATCCGGATGTCATGCAGTTCATTCGCTGGAAGGTAGTCGAGGAACAGAAGGTGGCGGCGCTGGTTACCGGCTCGCGGCTCGGGAAGCGACGGCTGCAGGCGGTGCTACAAGCCTGCCGCATCGGCGAGCGCATCGAGGCCGATCCCAAGCAGAACCCCGGGCTGCGGGCGGCCATGCGCGAGGCGCGGGCGGCCTTCGTGCCCGAGGCCTATATCCAGAAGACGCTCCAGCTCGCCGCCGGCGGTGTGACCGAGCTCGTGTTCCCCGAATACGATACCGACTGGGACAGCGAGGCCTATCTCACGGTCTCCGGTCAGAACTCGAACAACTCGGTCCGCGTCCCCAACAGCTTCTTCGAGGTTCTCGACCGAGGCGGTGACTGGGACCTCCGGCGCCGGACAGACGGAAAGATCTCGAAGAAGGTCGCGGCCGAGGACATGTGGAACGAGATCGCCTACGCGGCCTGGGCCTGCGCCGATCCGGGCGTCCAGTACGACACGACCATCAACGAGTGGCACACCTGCCCCGAGGACGGACGGATCAATGCCTCGAATCCGTGCTCGGAGTACATGTTCCTCGACGACACCGCCTGCAACCTCGCCTCGATCAACCTGATCAAGTTCCTGCGCGAGGACGGCAGCTTCGACATCGAGGGCTTCCGTCACGCCTGCCGGCTGTGGACGATGGTGCTCGAGATCAGCGTGCTCATGGGCGCCTACCCGAGCCCCACCATCGCCCAGAAGAGCTGGGACTTCCGGACGCTGGGGCTCGGCTACGCCAACATGGGCACCGTGCTCATGCGCAGCGGCATCCCCTATGACTCGCCCGAGGGCGTGGCCATCTGCGGGGCGCTGACGGCGATCATGCACGGCGAGGCCTACGCGACCTCGGCCCGGATGGCCAAGGACCTCGGGCCCTTCCCCGGCTTCCAGAAGAACCGGCTGCCCATGCTGCGGGTCATCCGCAACCACCGGCGCGCGGCCTGCAATGCCCCCGCCCGCGACTACGAAGGGCTGACCATCACCCCGCTCGGCATCGACCCCGAGCACTGCCCGCAGGCGCTTCTCGAGGCCGCGCGCGCGACCTGGGACCGGGCCCTCGAGCTCGGAGAGAAGTACGGCTATCGCAACGCCCAGGTGACGGTACTGGCGCCCACGGGCACCATCGGGCTCGTCATGGACTGCGACACCACCGGCATCGAGCCCGACTTCTCCCTCGTCAAGTTCAAGAAGCTGGCGGGGGGCGGCTACTTCAAGATCATCAACCAGAGCATTCCCGAGGCCCTGCGCACGCTGGGCTATCCACCGCACCAGATCGACGAGATCGTGTCCTACTGCGTGGGACGGAAGACGCTGCAGGGCGCGCCCTTCATCAACCACGACACGCTGCGGGCCAAGGGCTTCGACGAGGCCGGGCTTGCCCGGATCGAGGCGGCGCTCGAGGCCGCCTTCGAGATCCAGTTCGTGTTCAACTCGTGGACGCTCGGCGACGGCTATGTCTCCCAGCAGCTCGGGCTCAACGACGCCCAGCTCGCCGAGTGGAACGGCAACCTCCTCCGCGCCCTGGGCTTCACCCCCGCCGAGATCGAGGCGGCCAACGACTACTGCTGCGGCACCATGACGGTGGAGGGCGCGCCCTTCCTCCGGCCCGAGCACCTGGCCGTCTTCGACTGCGCCAACCGCTGCGGACGCCGGGGGCAGCGCTTCATCCCGGTGGCCGCCCACATCCGGATGATGGCCGCCGCCCAGCCCTTCCTCTCGGGGGCGATCAGCAAGACCATCAACATGCCGCAGGACGCCACCATCGCCGACGTCAAGGACGCCTACCGCGCTTCCTGGAAGAGCATGCTCAAGGCGGTGGCCCTCTATCGCGACGGCTCGAAGCTCTCCCAGCCGCTGAATGCCGTGAGCGATGACGAGGAGGAGGCGGCCGCGGCGGACATCGAGAAGGTGGCCGAGCGCATGACGGAGCGCGTGGTCACCAAGTACCTGCGCGAGCGTCACCGCCTGCCCGGCCGGCGCACCGGCTATACGCAGAAGGCGGTAGTGGGCGGGCACAAGGTCTATCTCCACACCGGGGAGTACGAGGACGGCTCTCTCGGGGAGATCTTCATCGACATGCACAAGGAAGGGGCGGCTTTCCGCTCCCTCATGGCCTGCTTCGCCATCGCCATCTCCCTCGGACTCCAGCACGGCGTCCCCCTCGAGGAGTTCGTGCACGCCTTCGTCTTCACGCGCTTCGAGCCCAACGGCATGGTCCAGGGCAACGATCGGATCAAGATGTCCACCTCGGTCATCGACTACGTCTTCCGCGAGCTGGCCATCAACTACCTGGGCCGGACCGATCTCTCGCACGTGCCAGACGAGGACCTGCGCAGCGACTCCGTCGGCTCGAAGATCGAGCAGCCGGCTGACATCGGCAGCGTGCCGGTGCCGGTGGTGCACGCGCGGCAGCCCATGCCGAGCGGCGACATCGCCTCCTCCAGGGCCGCGCGCCCGGTGAGCGGGGGCAGCGGCGGTCTGGCCGAAGCCAAGCTCCTCTCCGCCTCCGAGATCGCCCGGCTCAAGGGCTACGAGGGCGATGCCTGCGGCGACTGCGGCCAGTTCACCATGGTCCGTAACGGCACGTGCCTGAAGTGCATCACCTGCGGGACGACAACAGGCTGCTCCTGATGTGAAACGTGGTTAGCGCATATCAAGCGCCCCACTGTCCGTGAATTGTCCGTAGCGATAAAAGGGACGAAGGAAGTGAACGGGATCACAGGTACGACTGGTCACCGGAGCCGGCGCTTCGGAGGGGAGCTGTCCACCTGACGGAATACGCTTAGGATTACCAGCGCCCTGTCCGGAGCGCCCGTGACACTTGCCACGCCTCAGGCTGGCTGATACCTTCCCTCCCAAACCCCTTCATGTGCCCTACTGAGATCAGACTCGCTGATGGCCATGCGGCCTCGGCCCCCCCACCCGTCCAAGGACTGGGCGACAAAATTGCCAGCCTCCTTCTGGCTCGTTCGCCCTTGGGGCTTCTGGTGCGGTGGGTCGCGGGCATTCGTGCTTCCGTCCACGCGAAGCTTCTGGGCGCGTTCATGCTCGTCGCGCTTCTGCTCATTGCCATGACGGCAATGAGCCTGCAGACCATCGCGAGACTGTCCCGCCAGAGCCAGCTCCTTGATCAGGCGCACGCCCGAGTCGACTCGTCGCGTGAGATCCAGCACGCGTTGGCCATGCAGATGAACTTCACAGGAATGGCACTGCTTCTCAGAGATGAGGGCACGATCGCGAAGATCCTCCGTGAGAACAATCGTTTCAACAGCACCCTCGAGCGAATCGAGCAGGCCGCCGCGCCCGAAGAGCTGGAGATGATCCAGCGCATTCGTCTCGCTCAGGATGAGGTCTTGACGATCGTGGCCGATCTCGCGAACCTCATCCGGGATGGCAAGCTCAACGAGGCGATGACGTTGCACCTGGCCAGCGGCTACCCGCTCTACCAGCGAATCGAGGAGCTCGTAGACCAAGTGGTCAGGACCGAACAAGACAAAATGCAGAACCTGCGGAGCAGCGCCGCGGGTGTGCACCAGAGAGCCCTGGTCCTGATGGGGGGCTTCGCCGGCGCTTCGATTCTGCTCGCTTTGCTCCTCGGATTCGTCATCTCGTGGTCATTCATCCTCGCCGTGCGGGAAGCGGACACGTTTCTCAGCCGGGTGGCGACCGGAGATTTCAGCACGACCATCGACGTCCCGAATCGGGATGAGTTCGGCGCGTTGGTCACCCACATGAACCAGATGACTCACCAGCTCCACCGTCTCGATGAGGAGCAGCGGCAGGCCGCGCAGCAACTCAGGACGCTCAATGAAAGGCTCGAACGGGCGAGCCAGGCGAAATCGGACTTCCTGGCCAGCATGAGCCACGAGCTCCGGACTCCCATGAATGCGATCCTCGGCTTCACCGAACTCCTTCTCGATGGCGTCTATGGAAATCTCGCGCCCGACCTCAAGCAACCACTCCTTGACGTCCAGACCAATGGCCGGCATTTGCTCCGCCTCATCAACGACGTGCTCGACCTTTCGAAGATCGAAGCGGGCCGGATGGAGTTGAACCTCGCCGAGTACCTCGTGGGGGACATTGTGGGCGTGGTCAAAGCCTCGCTTCGTTCGCTCGCCACCGAAAAAGGGCTCGAATTCATCACCTCGGTGCCGGACGAGATCCCGCCCGCGGTGGGGGACGGCAAGCGGATCACGCAGTGTCTGCTCAATCTGGGGGGAAACGCGATGAAATTCACGCCGCCCAAGGGTCATATCGAAATCAGAATCGAGCTGCAGGGCACCACCCTCCTGTATTGTGTCTCCGACACGGGGATAGGGATCGCGCCGGATCAGCTCGAGAACATCTTCGCGGAGTTTCGCCAGGCGGACACCACCGTCGCGCAAGAATTCGGCGGAACAGGTCTAGGGCTCAGCATCACGAAAAAATTCGTCGAGATGCACGGCGGGCGCATCTGGGTGGAGAGCGAGCCGGGAAAGGGATCGAAGTTCTTCTTCTCGATTCCGCTACGCGTCGACGTGGTGCCCGCGGGATGAGTACCAAGATGATCCTGCACATCGAAGGCAACAAGTTCACAGTCCTCGCGAGCTGCTGGAGGCGATCAGGAGACTGGCGCGGGACGCGACCTCTTACTTCCGGCTCATTTCCACGGTGACGGTCGTAACGCCGTCGGCCACGCTCACGTCCTTCGTCACCGTCCCGAGGGCTTCCTGCCAGAGCTGGATGGTGTACCGGCCGGGGGGGACGTTGTCGAGGAGGAACTCTCCCTGGTCGTTGGTGATCGTATAAAAGGGATGCTCGGCTACCACCACCCAGGCACGCATCCACGGATGGAGGTCACAGTCGACGCGGACCACCTCGGCCTTCTGGAACACCATCGGAATCGTGCGGCCCTTCGGTTGCGTCCGATTGAAGGGGCGGTTCACCGTAGCGCGGCCCCGGATGTTGTGGAGCAAGCGATCGCTGTTCAGGAACTCTACGGTCCCACCCACCGGCACGATCACCACGCGCGGGACGAACACACACTGCTGCTGGTCCACCTGCACGGGCGACAAGGGCGCCTTCCACGTCGCGTCGGGAGGAGGATTCTGGAGCGACACCACGACATTGCGAATGCCCCGTCCTGCGGATATGAGAACGTCTTGAACCTCCTTCTCTTTTCCGCAGACGGAGTGATCGACCGTTACCGGAAGCTTCTTCTGTTCGAGTCCTGCACCCGTCAAGTGAACGGATCCTTTGATCGCGGCCGCCCAGGACGGGCCGGCGGTCATGAGGCCGCATGCCGCCACCCAGACGATCACGCAGAGTGGCGCGACCCTCATGAGTCTGATCGGGTGCGCGCAAGATTGACCCATGTCACTCATGGTTCCTCCAGTGGCTCGCAGGATGAGGTCAGACGGTAGCAGGAGAGTAGCCTCAGGCACCGCAGCGGTCAAGGTCGTCAACCACAAGACGCCGGCCCGCGGCCGGCGGGGCGATCGTGTCCGCGGGGATCGTGTCCGCCGCAGTACTGGAGGCCGTTGACAAGGGACACCGGAACGCGTATCTCACTCGCAATACTCTCTTCCGACGCAGCAGGGAGGCAACCATGAACCCTTCGGCCCCGCAGCCTGAACGCCCTTCACCCTCGCGTCGCCGGTTCATCAAGCACGGCATCGCCCTGGGCGCCGCGCTGGTGGCCGGACGCGTGGCTCCGGCGCACGCCCAGTCGCCGCCGGTTCCCGACGATCCATCCAGGGTCGTTGGCGGCCCCATGTTGCCCTACGGCGAACGCTCCCCCTTCGAGGGAGCCCTCAGGGAAAAGGGCCCGCCGTCGATGCCGGACGAGTGGGGCGGGAATTTCACGCCGCTGGGGGAGATGTTGGGGACCATCACGCCGTCGGACCTGCACTACGAGGTTTGCCGGGGCGGTATTCCCACCATCGACCCCAAGAAGCATCGCCTCCTGATCCACGGCATGGTCGATCGTCCCCTCATCCTCACCATCGACGAGATCAGGCGCCTGCCCTCCACCTCGCGCATCCTCTTCCTCGAGTGCGCGGGCAATACGCGGACGGAGTGGGGCGCGCCTTTGGCGCCGAGTGTCCAGTTCACGCACGGCCTCACGAGCTGTACCGAGTGGACGGGCGTGGCCCTCTCGCTCCTGCTCCGCGAGGCCGGCGCCCGCAAGAACGCTTCCTGGATCGTCGCCGAGGGCGCCGATGCCACGGGCAACGAGCGCAGCATCCCCATGGCGAAGGCCATGGACGACGTCCTGGTCGCCTACGGCCAGAATGGTGAGGCTCTGCGGCCGGGGAATGGTTACCCGCTGCGGCTCATCGTTCCAGGCTGGGAGGGCAACATCAACACCAAGTGGCTGCGTCGCATCAAGGTAGTGGACAGCCCGTACATGACGCGAATGGAAAGCCCCGATCACACCAGCCTCATGCCGGACGGCAAGGCCCGACAGTTTCTGTTCGTCATGGAGGCAAAGTCGGTGATCACCTTTCCCTCAGGCGCCCAGCGGCTGCCGGGTCCGGGATTCTACGAGATCAAAGGCCTGGCGTGGTCGGGCCGCGGACTGGTCCGCCGGGTCGAGATCTCGGTGGACGGCGGAAAGACCTGGCGGGACGCCAAGCTCCAGGCACCCGTCCTCCGCTTCGCCCACGCCCGCTTCCGGCTCGACTGGCGGTGGGATGGGCGCGAGGCCGTTCTCCAAGCGCGGTGCACTGATGAGACCGGTTATGTGCAGCCGACGCTCGCCGAGCTGGTCAGGGTTCGCGGCAAGAACTCGATCTACCACAACAACGCCATCAAAAGCTGGAAGGTCGCGGCCGACGGAATCGTCCACAATGTCCACGTCTAGCCAATCGAGGGGGGCCTCGATGGCTCCCTTCGAGCATCCGCCAAAATCGGGTTGCGCGGGCGAGGCTGGCGCTCGAACCTGCCCGTATTCGCCCTTTCCACCCTTGCGTCGACGGACTCCTGGAGTTGTCGCTGCGGGCTTGTTGCTGCTCGTGGCTGGGGTCGGCCCTCCTGCGGCCCTCGCTCAGCTGCCGACGTACGGCGTAGGGCGTCCACCCACGGTCGAGGAGGTCAAGGCCTGGGACCTCACTATCCCGCCCGATGGTCAAGGCTTACCGCAGGGCAGCGGGACGGCCGCGCTCGGCAAGCCGATCTACGCGCAGCGATGCGCCTCGTGCCACGGCGACAAGGGCGAAGACCCGAAGTACAGGGTCCTTACCGGCGGCCGCCGTACGCTGACCGCAGCCGAGCTGCCCAAGAATGTCGACTGGCTCATTGGGGGCGAGCCCGCCTTGACCATCGGGAGCTTCTGGCAGTACGCCACCACGCTCTGGAGCTACATCAATCGGGCGCAACCCTTCGACGAGCCCGGCTCTCTCAGAGCGGATGAAGTCTACGCGGTCACCGCCTACCTTCTCCACCTCAATGGCATCATCGGCGAAAACGACGTGATCGACGCCAAGACGCTTCCGCGGGTCAAGATGCCCAACCGCGACGGGTTCATCCCCGATGCGCGGCCCGACGTGGGAAAGACAACAAGAACGCGCAAACGCTGACCATCATTTCCCAGTTTCACGAGGTCCGCTGGTGAGCGAACCTCTCAAAGGATCGTTCCGTGATCCTATCCATCGTCCAGATTGACGTGCCAGGTGCCACCCGAGCCCTCCGCGCGCGACGCGACAGGACTTGACGAGCCTTCCTCCGGGGTGCGTAATCAAGTTCCGAGACGGACCATTGTCAGGCCACATGCAGATCGGAGGAGGAACGATGCGTCGAGTCCTGGCGGTTCTGCTCGTTGTCACCTGCGTGGTTGCCCTCGCCCCGCCCGCGGCTCACGCCGGAGGTCATGGGGCCGCGAGGGTCGCCATCGGTCTGGCCACGTTCGCGATCTTCGCGCCGTTCATCATCGCGGGCGAAATCCTCTCCCTCGCCCTTCCGCCCTATCGGGCGCCCGCAGTCGTCGTCGCGCCGCCGCCGGCCTACTACGCGCCGGCGCCCGCTTACTCGGTGCCCCCGCCCGCCTACTATGCGCCGGCACCCGCTTACTCGGCGCCCCCGCCCGCTTACTCGGCGCCGCCGGCTTACGTTCGCCAGACCTATGCGGCGCCAGCCCCGGCGCAGCCGAGGGTCATCCAGTATCCGGGCGGGCGATACGAGCTCCGGGGCGACGGCATCGCGACCGCATACGAGTGGGTGTGGATTCCGAATCCGACGAATCTCCCCTCGCCACCCGGGGCCCCGTCTGCCTACTCTGGGCCGGCGCCCACCTACTCTGCGCCGCCGGCTCATGTTCAGCAGAACTATGCGGCGCCAGCGCCGGCGCAGCCGACGGTCTTTCAGTATCCGCACGGCCGGTACGAGCTCCGGGGCGACGGCATCACGACCACATACCAGTGGGTGTGGATCTCGAACCCAACGATTGCCCCGCCGCCACTCGGGGCCCCGTCCGCCCCACCGGCCGCCTCCCAGTAGCGGCGGGACCCGCGCTCCGCATCGCCCGGTCGGCGAGCCGACTAGGAGGGCTCATGCTCAACCCTGGAGACAAGGCGCCCGATTTCACGGGGCGTGACCAGAACGGCAACCCCGTGAAGCTCTCGGACTTCAAGGGCAAGACGGTCGTGCTCTGGTTCTACCCGAAGGCCGACACTCCGGGCTGAACGGCCGAGGGTTGCGGGTTCCGCGACCTAAAAGCCGAGTACGAGCGAAAGAACGCCGTCATCCTCGGCGCGTCCTTCGACAGCGCCGCCGACAACAAGAAGTTCGCCGAGAAGTTCAACTTCAACTTCCCGCTGATCTGCGACACCGACCGGACGATCGGCACCGCCTACGGCGCCAACACCGATCCGCAGAAGGGCGCGGCGCGCGTCGGCGCGGTGATCGACCGCGAGGGCAAGATCAAGGAGTGGCACGCGCGCGTCGACGCGCGCGCCTGGCCGGCCGAGGTCGTCAAGACGCTCTAGGGGTCAGGTCTCACAAAACGACACTTGTCATGAGCCTCGTCGAGCGGCGTGTCGGATTGTGAGACCTGACCCCTTGTTTCCTACTCCTTGATCACTTGCTTGTACGGCGGCTTCATCGCGAGGCCGGTGCCATCGGTGAAGATCTGCTTGACCTCGAGAAAGTCGTTCAGCCCGTGGTAGCCGAGCTCTCGCCCCATGCCACTCTGCTTGTACCCGCCCCAGATGCCCTCCACGGGCTGGGCGTAGTTGTCCCAGATCCAGACGGTCCCGGCGCGAATCCGGCGCGCCACCCGCATGGCGCGTGGGTAATCGGCGCTCCAGACCCCGGCCACTAGCCCGAAATCCACCGCGTTCGCCAGCTCGACCGCTTCGTCTTCGTCCCTGAAGGTGGTCACGGCCACCACCGGGCCGAAGATCTCCTCCTGGCCGAGCTTGGACGCGTTGTCCACTCGATCGAAGATGGTGGGCTCCACGTAGTAGCCGTGGTCGTACTCGTCGCCCGAGAGCTTGTGGCCGCCGGTGACCAGATCGAATCCCGCGTCCAGTCCGATCTTGATGTAGTCCTGGACGACCCGCTCCTGGCTGCTGGAGATCAGGGGCCCCATGTCGGTGGACGGCTTCGAAGGGTGCCCGACCTCGATCTTCCTGGTCAACTCCACCACGCGGCCCAGGAACCGGTCGTGAATCCCCTCCTGGATCAGCAACCGCGTCGTGGCGCCGCAGGCCTGGCCCGCGTTGCGGAACATCCCGAAGATCGCGGCGCGGGCGGCCGCCTCCACGTCGGCATCGTCGAAGATCACGTACGGAGCCTTGCCGCCGAGCTCCAGGCTGACCCGCTTCACTTCCATGCCCGCCTGGGCGCCGATCATCTTGCCGGTGCTCGTCTCGCCGGTGAAGGAGATCTTGTCCACCTTCTTGTTGGTGATGATCTCGGAGCCGACGATGTTCCCCGGCCCCGGCACCAGGTTGAGCACCCCCTTGGGCAGACCCGTTTGGTGCATGAGCTTGACAAGCTCGTAGGTGGCGGCCGGAGTGTAGCTCGCGGGCTTGATCACGATGGTGCAGCCGGCGGCGATGGCGGGGGCCACCTTCCGGGCCGTCTGCGTCAGCGGGAAGTTCCAGGGGGTGATCATCCCCACGACGCCGACCGGCTCCTTGACCAGGTTGATCGTGGAGCCGCTGGGCAGGGTGAAGCTCTCGCCGTACAGCTTGCCCGCCAGCCCACCGTAGAAATCGAAGATGTCGGCGGCGGCGGCGATGTGCGGCACCGCCTGGCGCATCGGCATCCCCACTTCCAGGCTCACCACGCGGGCCAGACGGTCGGCGTTGTCGCGGACCAAACGAGCGGTCCGAAACAGCGCCTGCTCCCTGAGCTTGTAGTTGTAGATCCAGTTGTCGACGTTGCCGTCGAACGCGGCGCGAGCGGCGTCGATGGCCGCGCGAGCGTCCTCCAGGGTCCCCTGCTCGGCAATGGTGGCGACTTGGCGGACGTCTGCCGGATTCTCTCTCTTGAACTGTCTTCCGCTCGCGGCCTTGCCCTCTTCACCGTTGACGATCAGGGGACAGTACAGTGGCAACCGGAAAGAGTCATCGTCTGGGGCCATGAGTCACTCCCTGGGTGCTCCGTCGGTGAGCTGTCGAAGTGGCCTCCGCGCGGCCTCGCCGGGAGAGGCCGCCGAGCGTACACGGCCGGGGCGGGCCTCCCGGTGGAGGCTGGGGAAACATGCGGGATGGCGCGCCGGCTGTCAAGGGCCGGAGCGCAACCCTCGCCCAGGTCGGCGCCGAGCCCGCTCTCGGCAGTCATGGCCTCGCGCCGGACCGGAAACGGCCGTATGGTATCTACGCTCCATGACCCCGATGACCGCCGATCCGGAGGCACCCCTCACGGCGGCGCGGCGATGGATGATCACCGCCGCGGTGATGATCGTCACGGTGACGCAGGTCCTCGACACCACCGTGACCAACGTCGCCCTGCCCCACATCCAGGGCGCGCTCTCCGCCGCCGTGGACGAGGTGTCGTGGGTCCTCACGTCCTACCTCGCCGCCAACGCCGTCGTGCTGCCCGCCACGGGCTGGCTGGCCAGCGTGCTGGGACGCAAGCGCCTGTTCCTCATCTGTACGGTGATGTTCACGATGGCCTCCGCGCTGTGCGGGCTGGCGCCCAACATCGAGACGCTCATCGTCGCGCGGATCCTGCAGGGCCTGGGGGGCGGACCCCTGATGCCGCTGTCCCAGGCGATCCTGTGGGAGATCTTCCCGCTCCGCCAACGCGGGATGGCCATGGCGACGTGGGGGATGGGCATCATGATGGCGCCGATCTTCGGCCCCCTTCTGGGCGGCTTCATCGCGGACAACTGGTCGTGGCGCTGGATCTTCTACATCAACGTGCCCATCGGCTTCGTGGGGTTCCTCGCCACGGGCGCCGTCCTGTTCGACCCGCCGTACCTGCGCAAGCCCACGCGCGTGGACCTGCCCGGCCTGCTCCTCATGGCCGTCGGCTTCCTCTCCCTCCAGCTCTTCCTGGACCAGGGCGAGCGACACGAGTGGTTCGCCTCGTCATTCGTGATGGCCCTGGCCGTCCTCGCCGGCGCCTCGCTCCTGGGCTTCCTGCTCCGCGAGCTCATGACGTCCGATCCCATCTTCGACCTGAGCGTGTACGCCGACCGCAACTTCGCCGCGGGCAGCCTCATCATGCTCGTGCTCATGATCGGCTTCTACTCGACCATGGTGCTGCTCGCGCTTTTCACCCAGAAGCTGCTCGGGTACGACGCGTGGACGTCGGGGATGGTCCTGGCCCCGGGGGGCGTGGGCAATCTGCTGTCGCTGCTCATCGCCGGGCGCCTCTTCATGAAGGTGGACCAGCGGGTCCTGCTCGCGCTGGGCTGCCTGCTCAATGCCTACGCGACCTACAGCATGGCGACGGTGACGCTCGGCGCGGACTACTGGGCGCTCGCCTGGCCGCGCCTCGTCCAGGGCGTCGGCACCGGCTTCATCTTCGTGCCCCTCAACACGGTGGCCCTCGCCACCATCTCTCGCGAGAAGATGAGCAACGCCACCGCCGCCCTCAACGTGGTGCGCAACCTCGGGGGCGGCATCGGCGTGGCCCTGCTGACGACGATGCTCGCGCGGCGGGCCCAGTCACACCAGTCGACCCTCGTCGGCAACGTCAATGTCTGGGACGCGGAGACGGCAGAGCGCCTGCGCGCCTGGGTCGCCCACTTCACCGCACACGGGGCCGATCCCTTCACGGCGGAGAAGCAGGCGCTCGGCCAGCTCTACCAGGAGGTGACCCGGCAGGCCCAGCTCCTGGCCTATGCCGACGACTTCTGGCTGATCTTCGTGCTGTTCTTCGGCAGCCTGATCCTGCTCCCGCTCCTGCGCCGGGTCCACCTGGAGCCGGCCCGGCGGGCGGCCGCCCACGACGAGACGGCGCCGCCCGTGCATGCGGATTGAGGCGCGGGGAAAAACGAGCCGCTCGCGTGCACCCGGTGGCCTCATCTGCCCGTGGATGGCTCCGCCCGGGATTCTCGCTCAGCCCCACACGACCCCTCGGCGTCGTCCTTGTCCGCGTCCGCAGAGGGCGCCCGCGCCCGCTGGCGGCTGGTGGGGTATTTCCGGCCGTTGAGGATCACGCCGACCCAGGTCGAGCGCACCAGGACATGGTAGCTCCAGAGGAGCGTGGCGACCGAGGCCCCAAGGACGACCGCTGCCTTGACGGCCGGGGTCCAGCCGCTCTCCGTGACGGCGATCTGGAATGCGAGCAGGACGGGCATGTGGACCAGATAGAGCCAGTAGGAAGAGTCGGAAAGGTAGCGGAACCACGGGATCGGCCGTTCGAATAACCGAAGGAAGATCCCGATGAAGCCGAAGATGAACAGCCACATGGCAAGCGCCAAGAACCAAGCGCTCGCCAGCAACCCGATCAGCATATGGATTCCGGTCGAGTGCTGCCAATACCAGATCGAGTAGCCCAGCAATGCTCCGACGACGCCGACCATCAGAAGGATCGGGGCCCGCGGGAATCGCCTCAGCTCAGACAAGACGTCGGCATTCCGCCAAAGGAGCCACCCGCACGCGAAGAACGTCAGGTAGGTGATGACGATCCTGCCTTCAGGGGCGAAGCCCGAGGGGTCGTCTATGGCAGCATCCCGCATGAGGCAAAGAGTGGGGAAGGTCATGACGGCCAGGGCGCACGGTCCGAGGGGCGAAATCATGATTGCTCGAAAGATGCGGTCGATCCCGACGACAAGAAGCGGCAAGCGCCGTGAGAGCGGAATCGCCACGAGGGCAATTGCATAGAAAAGCAGAAGGTATTCGAGGAACCACAGGTGCATCGGGTCGAGGCGCCCCAGGACCTCGCGGACGCTGAAGAATTGCGGGGGCATGGCCGTGGGCTCCTCAAGACTCCTGGCGGCAATCGCAAGCAGCTTCACCAGGGGGAACAGAACTGCCCACCCCACCGCAAAGGGGACGAGAATACGGATGGCTCGATTTCTCGCAAAGCCCACGGCTCCCCGCCGCTCGAGGAGAAGGGCCGCGAAGAATCCCGCCATGACGTAAAAGACGGGCATTCGGAAAGCGTGGATCAGCCCGAGGCTCACATCGAAGAGCCTGGTCGTCGAACCGTCCTTCCAGGGCCAATTCCCGTATTCGGAGTAAGCCACCGCGGCGTGCAGGTATATCCCGAGCAGGACCATCACTCCCCGGAGGGCGTCCAGGGAGTGATATCGGGACGGGTCCTGAAGGGCGCTCATGATCCCTCGACGTCGCGCGGGGGTGTCACATCGGTGCGCTTCCGGCCGCCTGGTTACAGGTCGCCATGTGCCGCCCGAGCGGATTCTCCTGCCGGCCTGGGCCGTGCACTATGGGACCTAGGGTCCGGGAGGGCGGACCTTGCTCTCATGCTCTCGCGGAGAAGTGGAACACTTCCACTGAATGAAGTCGAGGAGAGCGTTTGTATTTGTGGCTGTAGAATCCCTCCATGACTCGAACCCGGTGGAACGAGGCGCGAGCGCCACGCGGCATGGTCGCCACGCCGCATGTTCTGGCCTCGGAATCCGGCCTCGCCGCGCTGCGCGCGGGCGGCAACGCGCTCGATGCCGCCATCGCCGCCGCCGCCACCATCGCCGTCGTCTACCCGCACATGAACGGCGTGGGCGGCGACAACGTGTGGCTGATCCATGACGCGGGGGCGGGGCGTCTCACCGCGCTCTGCGGGATCGGCCGATCCGCCCGCGCCGCCAGCATCGAGTGGTACGCGGCGCGCGGAATGGCCGAGGCCATTCCCATCCGCGGAGGTCCCGCGGCCCTGACCGTGCCGGGCGCCGTGGACGGCTGGTGGCAGGCACACCAGTACAGCACGCGGAACATGGGCTCGGCCCTGCCCTGGAAGGCATTCTTTGGCGACGCCATCGCCTACGCGCGCGGAGGATTTTCCGCCTCCGCGGGACAGCGCGTGGCGCCGCCGGCCGAGCCCGACCTCTTCGGACCCACGGCCATTGCCCCGATCAAGGAGCATCTCTGGCCGCTTTACCATCCCGACGCGCTCGCCCAGGGCCCCCTCGTCCAGCGCGACCTCGCGCTGACGCTGGAAGCCGTGCGCGACGGCGGGCCCGATGCCTTCTACGGTGGCGACATTGCCCGCCGCATCGTGGCCGCGGTGTCGGCGGCGGGCAGCCCGCTCAGCCGGGAAGACTTCGCGGAACACAAAAGCGAGTGGGTGGAGCCGCTCCGCGTCTCCTATCGCAGGGGGCAGGCCTGCTCGTTCCCGCCGCCAACCCAGGGCATCCCGGCTCTCGCCATCCTCGCCCTCGCCGACCGCTTCGACATGGCCGGCCTCGACGAGACAGACTACATCCACGTGCTCGTGGAGGCGACCAAGCTGGCCTTCGAGGACCGCGATCGCTATCTCACCGACCCTGACTGGATGGAGAAGAGCGCGAAGGAGCTCCTGGACCCGGATCACCTCGACGCGATGGCCCGTCGAATCGACATGCGTCGGACCGGTCGCCCCGCGGCCGGGATAGCCGCGGGCGGCGACACGGTTGCCATTATCACCGCTGATGCCCAGGGCAATGCGGTCTCGCTCATCCAGTCGGTGTACTTCACGTGGGGCTCGGGCCTCGTGGCCGGGGACACCGGCGTGGTCCTTCAGAATCGCGGCTCGTTCTTCTCGCTGGATGCCCGCCAGGCCAATGCCCTCGCTCCCCGCAAGCGCACCCTGCACACGCTGATCCCCTCCATGTATCTCGAGGGCGGCCGCGCGCGCTTCGTCTACGGGACCATGGGCGGGGAAGGCCAGCCGCAGACGCAGGCCGCCCTCGTCACGCGCCGTCTCGATCGCGGCATGGGCGCGCAGGCGTGCGTGGAGGCGCCACGCTGGGTTTATGGCCGAACGTGGGGAGCGCCGACCCGCGCCCTTCGCCTCGAGGGACGCTACGGCCCCGAGGTGGCGGGCGAGCTCGCCTCGCGGGGCCACGACGTCAAGGTCGCGGGCGAGTGGGACGACCTGTTCGGCCACGCCCAGTGCATCTGGCTCGATCCCCAGGGCGGCCTCCTCGGCGGCTCTGATCCTCGAGCCGACGGAGGCGCGCTCGGCTTCTGACGAAGGAGTGGACATGGACACGCTGCGAACCTCGCTCTGCGATCTCCTGGGCATCGAGTACCCCATCCTCCAATCTGGCATGGGCGGCGTGGCCGGGCCGGAGCTGGTCGCCGAAGTCTCGCGGGCCGGGGGCCTGGGCATCCTCGCCGGCTTGCGGCTCAATGCCGAGCAGCTCCGTCAGGGCATCGCGCGCGTGAGACAGCTCACGGACCGCCCCTTCGGCGTCAACCTGTGGCTGCACACCCAGCTCCTGCCACCGGTGGACCCCGCCGCGCTGCCCGCGGCGACGGTGCAGCAGGTGCAGGGCACCCTCAATCGCTTCCGGGAAACCCTGGGGATCCCCGCGGAGTCGGGCCGGCCCGCCGCCGTGCCCGATCTCATCAATGAAGCCTTCGAGGTCATCCTCGAGGAGCGGGTGCCCGTGTGGAGCATCGGTCTCGGCAATCCCGGGCGCGATATGGTGGCGCGCTGCCTCGAGCGTGGCATCAAGATCGTGGCCATGGTCGCCACGGTGGACGATGCGCGCGCGGTGGCGGCGGCGGGGGTGGACGCGGTCATCGCGCAGGGCAGCGAGGCGGGAGGCCATCGCTCCACGTGGGTCAAGCCCGCCTCGCGCGAGATGGCCCAGATCGGCGCCATGGCCCTCGTTCCCCAGATCGTGGACGCGGTGGACGTGCCCGTCATCGCCTCGGGCGGGCTGGCCGACGGCCGCGGGCTCGTGGCCGCCCTCGCCCTGGGCGCCGTGGGCGTGCTCCTGGGCACGCGCTTCGTCGCCACCCGAGAATCGGGGGCCGCGGAGTTCTGGAAGAAGGCCCTTCTCGAGCGGGGGAGCGAGGCGACCACGGTGACGGATGCCTTCACGGGCCTCTACGCGCGCGCGCTCAGGAGCGCGTTCACCGAGGAGTACGCCGCGTCGGGCGCGCCCGTCTTGCCGGCCTTGCTTCAGTCCGGCGCGGCCCAGGACATCTTCGCCGCCTCCACCAAGCAGCAGAACCCGGAGTACGTCCCGATGTGGTCTGGTCAGAGCGTGGGGCTCATCCACGATCTCCCCGGGGCCGCCGAGGTGGTCGAGACCATGGTGCGCGAGGCGCGCCGGGCCCTGCGCGCCCTCAACGAGCGGGTGCGTCTGGGGTGAGCGCGGTCGACGGCGCGCGTGCCGGGGCGGGCGCGGGCCATTCCCTCATTTTCTACGACGGCACGTGCGGGCTCTGCCATCGGGCGGTGCGCTTCGCTCTCGCCCGGGACGCAGACGGCTCCCGCTTCCGATTCGCCCCCCTTGACAGTGAAGCCTTCCGGCAGCGGGTGCCCGATGCCGCGGGTCTGCCCGACAGCCTGGTGGTGCGCACTCCCGAGGGCTCGGTGCTCGTGCGAAGCGCGGGCGTCATTCACATCCTGGAGCGCGCGGGCGGCGCGTGGAGGCTGCTGGCGAAGGCGCTGCGGGTGCTTCCGTCGCGACTCCGCGACGCGATCTACGACGATGTGGCCGCTGTGAGGTACCGGCTCTTCCGGAGACCCGCCGAGCTGTGCCCGGTCACACCTCCGGAGCTGCGGCGTCGCTTCGAGGTCTGAGGTGGGCTAACTCGTGCCGATGAGGGCCTTGTACATCTCTATCCCCACCGGAGAGATATCCGTGCGAGTCTCGATGGGGAGGCCGGCGTTGGTCCAGGCCCCGAGCCCGCCCTTGAGAATCTTGACGTCCTTGAACCCCATCTTCCTCAGGTCGCGCGCCACACTGGCGCTCGTGTGCTCATCCTGTCAGGTGCAGTAGGCGACCACCGGGCGCGCCGTATCGAGGTCGAGGCCGGCCGCGCCCCCGCTCTTGAGGTCCTCAGGCGCGAGCCGGATCGAGCCGGGGATCTTGATGGGCATCTTGTCGTAGGCATCCTGCTGTCGCGTGTCGAGCACGATGGGCGGCTTGCCCGCCTCGGCGAGCTTGAAAATCTCCGAGGGGCCGACGCGGTAGCGATTCTTCTGCCAGCGCACGAGGAGCTGGCCGCCGTAACCTCCGGCCGAGACCAGCGTGACGCCGATGGTGACCCAGAACCACGGGAAAGGCTTCGGAGGCGGATTCTTGACCTTCTCGACGGCCTCTCCAAGCATGCGCTTGACGTCGGTGAGTCCGGGCTGGATCTTGTCGGCTTCCTCGAACTTCCGCTTGGCCGTGTGCCAATCATCGGAGAAGAACGCGCGCAGGCCGGCGAACCAGACGGAGTTGAACTTCCCCTGCTCGTTGATCTTGACGGGCGTGCCCTTCACGAAGTCCCTCACGGCCTGGGAAGGGATGATGAAGTTGAAGCCCTGCACGATGCTGCCCTCGGGCCCCGGGGCCAGCGACACGAACGTGAGCACGCCGACCAGCTCCGCCTTGGAGTTGACGGCCGGGCCGCCGGAATTGCCCCACGCCGCGGGCGCGTCTGTCTGGATCACCGGGTTGTTGGCCTTGTCCTGCTTGAATCCGCTCACCGCCCCGGGGTTGACCGAGGCCTCGACACTCGCCGATTGATTCAGGAGCTCGTGGGAGAGGACGACACCCGGGAAGCCCAGGATGCGCAGGGGATCGCCGATCTGCACCGCTGTCGAATCAGCGAGCGACAGCACCGGGTAGTTGCCGTCGGGCAGCTTGAGCAACGCCAGGTCTCGTCCCGACATGGTGCCGGGCTCGGCGCTGACGGGCGGACTGTACTTCTTGACCTCGCCCTTGAGGCGCAGCCCGCTCGAGAGCACCACCGACACCTGCGGCGTGATGTTGACCTTGACCGTCGGCAGCACCTTGTCGAGGAGGCGCCGCTTGATGGCGTCCTCCTGCTCGGGGTGCTCGCCGGGCTGAACCTTGGCCGCCTGGAGGGCGGCAGGGAGGCAGGCGGCACTGACGGCGCGCTGCGCCTGCTGGTTGACGAGCCAGCGTGGCACCTCGTGGGCGGGCTGGACGACGTGGCCATTGGTGATGACCCAGCCCGTCGGGTCGATGAACCAGCCCGTGCCGGTCTCGCGGAAGGCCGGCGGTGTCACCGTCTGCGGACCGCCTCCGCAGTTCAGCGTCACCTCCGCGGAGACCTCGGAGATTATGAGCACGGTCGCCGGCTTGGCCCGCAGCACGGTCTCCTGGACGGAGAGCGGCTGCTGGGCGTGGGCCTGGAGCGTCCAGACCACCCCGGCCATGAGCCCCAGAGCCAGCGGAATCACGAATCGGCGTATCATAGGAATACCGTCTGCTCATTCTATACCATGAGGGGAGCGCATGAGCCGTCCGATCGGGGAAGTGCCAACCCGGACGTTCAACCCTGGCGACGTGATCTTCAAGGAGGGTGACGACGCCAAGAGCGAAGCCTTTCTGGTCCACCAGGGCAAAGTGGAGATCCGCAAGAACCTGGGAGGCGAGGAGAAGCTCTTGCGCGAGCTGAGCCAGGGACAGCTCCTGGGCGAGTTCGCCCTCTTCCGGAATATACCGCGCTCGGCCACGGCCATCGCCGCCGACGCCGTCACGCTCATGGTCATCCCGGCCAACCGCCTCGACGCCATGGTCCGTACCAATCCGGCCCTGGCCATGGCCATCATCAAGGACCTTGTCAGCCGCATGCTCGCCGCCGAGGATCGCGCTCGCGAAGCTGAAGAGCGCGCGCGGAAGGCCGAGGGCGGTGGAGCCGCCAAGGGCAGCGCCTAGTAGCTCTCCAGCTCCTTTCGCACCCGCTCGAGGATGGCCTGCGGCGCCCGCGCAACCTCGAAGCCTCCCGCGTCCTCCCGGTCGCCGGGCTGTCGGGTCGCCACGATCCCCACTTTGCTCACGGTCAGATCGACCTGCTGCGGCTCGCAGCGGTCGGCCTTCATGCCCGGTATCACGAGGATGTCCCGCTCGCCGCG